>JALONW010000055.1 GCA_025454725.1 Anaerolineae bacterium | reverse complement strand
GATGTGGTGATGCCGCGCCTCCGTTACCCTCTAAGCAAGTCAGGCGGAGAGGGACATCATGCGCGAGACACTCATCATTGTTGGCAACGGCATGGTCGGCCACAAGTTCATCGAACTGATGGTGGAGCGCGGGGCTGCTAACCGCTATGACGTGGTGGTGTTTGGCGAGGAGACCCGCCTCGCCTATGACCGCGTGCATCTGAGCGACTATTTCTCAGACCGTTCCGCCGATGACCTCGCGCTGGCGACCCCTGACCTGTATCGGGCGTGGGACGTGCGCTTCTTCACCCATGACCGGGTGCAGTCCATCCAGCGCGATGACCAGACCCTCACCACCGCCAGCGGCCAAACACTGCATTATGACAAGCTGGTCTTGGCGACCGGCTCATCGGCGTTTGTCCCACCCATTGAGGGGCGCGGCGCGGTCGGAACGTTTGTCTACCGCACGCTGAACGACCTCGACGCCATCCGTGCCTACGCCCAGCACGCCAAAACCGGTGTGGTCATCGGCGGTGGGCTGCTGGGGCTGGAATGTGCCAACGCGCTCAAGCTGTTGGGGTTAGAGACCCATGTGGTCGAGTTTGCGCCGCGCCTGATGCCGGTTCAGATTGACGAGCAGGGCGGAAAGCTGCTGCGCGCCAAAATCGAGGCGCTGGGCGTGCGCGTGCATGTTTCCAAGACCACCACCGCCATTGTCCCCGGCGAAGATGGTCGGGTCGAGCAGCTTACCTTTGCCGACGGCGGCACGCTGCCCACCGACCTCGTGGTCTTTTCGGCGGGCATCCGTCCCCGTGATGAGCTGGCGCGGACAGCTGGTCTTACATTGGGCGAGCGCGGTGGTATCGCCATCAGTGCGACCGGTCAGACTTCCGACCCCAATATTTACGCTATTGGCGAGTGCGCAGCCTTTGACGGCAAGGTATACGGTTTGGTCGCCCCCGGCTACCAGATGGCCGCCGCTGCCGCCGATTCACTGATGGGCGCGGCGCAGCCCGCGTGTTTTGAGGGCGCAGACCTCTCGACCAAGCTCAAGTTGTTGGGCGTCGATGTCGCCAGCTTCGGCGACGCCTTTGCCACCACGGCTGGCTCCCGCGAAATCAGCTTCTCCGACCATGTGGCCGGAACGTACAAGAAACTAGTTATCGACAAGCGCGGAAAGCATTTGCTGGGCGGTATCTTGGTCGGTGATGCGTCAGCCTACGACATCCTGCACCAGATGGTACAGGCGCAGGTGGTGCTGCCCCCCCACCCCGAAGACCTGATTTTGCCCACCCGCAGCGGGGCGGCGTCTGGCGGGCTGGGCGTCGATGTGCTGCCAGAAAGCGCCAAGGTCTGCTCGTGCGAGAACCTGAGCAAAGGCGCGGTCTGCGGCGCAATCCGCACCCACAACCTGACCACCGTGGGCGACATCAAGGCGTGTACCAAAGCCGGGACAGGCTGCGGCGGCTGTGTGCCGATGCTCAATGACCTGCTCAAGGCCGAGATGAAGAAGGCCGGTAAGACCATCACCAACCACATCTGCGAACACTTCGCGTTTTCGCGCCAAGAATTATTCCATCGGGTGAAGGTGCAGGGCTTACGCACTTTTGGCGAGGTGATTCAAGCGTGCGGCAGCAGTCGCGGCTGTGAAATTTGTAAGCCGGTGGTGGCCTCGGTTTTGGCCTCGATTTGGAATGACCACATCCTCGACAAGCCGCACGCGCCGCTACAGGACTCCAACGATTATTTCATGGCGAACATCCAGCGCGACGGGACGTATTCGGTCGTCCCACGTGTGGCGGGCGGCGAAATCACCCCCGACAAGTTGATTGTCATCGGTCAAGTGGCGAAGGATTTTGGCCTGTACGTCAAGATTACCGGCGGCCAGCGCATCGACCTGTTTGGGGCGCGAGTAGACCAACTCCCGACGATTTGGGCACGCTTGGTCGAGGCCGGTTTCGAGTCCGGCCACGCCTACGGTAAGGCGCTGCGCACGGTCAAATCGTGCGTCGGGACGACGTGGTGCCGCTACGGTCAGCAGGACTCGGTCGGGTTCGCTATCGCAGTCGAGAACCGTTACAAGGGCTTGCGCGCCCCGCACAAGCTCAAGGGCGCGGTATCGGGCTGTACCCGTGAATGTGCCGAGGCGCAGAGCAAGGATTTCGGCCTGATTGCCACCGAGAAGGGCTACAACCTGTATGTGTGCGGCAACGGTGGGGTCAAGCCGCAGCACGCCCAGCTCTTGGCCGAAGACCTGACCGAGGAACAGGCTGTCCGCTACCTCGACCGCTTCTTGATGTTCTACATCCGCACCGCTGACCGTTTGCAGCGCACTGCGCCGTGGCTGAACAACCTCGACGGCGGTATTGACTACCTCAAACAGGTGGTCATTGATGACTCGCTCGGTATCGCTGAGGAGTTGGAGCGCGATATGGCCGCCGTAGTCGGGACGTATCAGTGCGAGTGGCGCACGACGCTGGGCGACGAGGAGAAGCTCAAGCGCTTCCGCCATTTCGTCAACAGCGACGCCACCGACCCGAATATTGTGACGGTCGAGGAGCGCGGGCAGAAACGCCCAGCCTACTCTTCGGAGCGTGAGCCGCTGGTACCTGCCGGGTTCATCCCGGTTATGGACATTTCGTAGGGGCGGGTTATCCGCCAAAAGTGGGGGATTTGTGTATGCGTTGGGTCGAAATTTGCCTGTTTGACGACATCCTGCCCGATACCGGCGTTGCGGCGCTGGTCGGTGGGGAGCAGGTCGCTATCTTCCGCGCTGGTGATGACGTATTCGCCATCAGCAACTATGACCCGTTTAGCCAAGCGTATGTGCTGGCACGCGGGATTGTCGGGGATAAGCACGGCGTCCTTAAGGTCGCTTCCCCCATCTACAAACACTCGTTTGACCTCCAAACCGGCCAATGCCTCGATAACCCCGCCGTCAGCCTGCCCACCTATCCGGTGCAGGTCAGCGCGGGAGTCGTGCAGGTCGGCACCAATGCGCCCGTTTCGCCCGACGCCCGTTAGCCACAGGAGACCCCCATCATGGACTTCAAGAACAAGGCCACTCGTATCAACCTGTTGGACTGGAAGACGCCGCAAATGCGCGCCTTCCATGTGACTTGGATTGCGTTCTTCCTCGCGTTCTTCGGCTGGTTCGGCGTTTCGCCGCTGATGGCGGTCATCCGTGAAGACCTCCAGCTTACCCAACAGCAGGTCGGCGATACCATCATCGCCGGCGTGTTCATCACCATCATCGCCCGCCTGATTATCGGGCCAATGACCGACCGCTTCGGCCCGCGCCGGGTGTACGCTGCGCTGTTGGTGTTCGGGTCGCTGCCGGTGATGTTCATTGGCCTGTCGCAGGACTTTGCCCAGTTTATGCTGTTCCGCCTGATGATTGGCGTGATTGGCGCGTCATTCGTCGTCACCCAGTTCCATACCAGCGTGATGTTTGCACCCAATGTGGTCGGGACGGCCAACGCAACCACCGCTGGCTGGGGGAACCTCGGCGGCGGCGTCACACAAGTGGTCATGCCGCAGATTTTCTTACTCGTCGTCAGCGTTGTCGGCTCGCAGGTGTTGGGGTGGCGCGTGGCGATGGCGATTCCGGGCATCGCACTGTTTGTGATGGGCTTCGCCTATTACTTTCTGACCCAAGACGCGCCGGATGGTGACTTCAAAGACCTGCGCGCCCGTGGCGAGATGCCGTCGCTGGTCAAGTCGCGCGGCGGGTTTCGCGAGGCGGCCAAAGACCCACGGGTGTGGGCGCTGTTCTTCCTGTATGCCGCGTGCTTCGGTATCGAGCTGACGCTCAACGGCACGCTGGCGCTGTATTTCGTCGATAACTTCTCGGTAGACATCGCCACCGCTGGCCTGATTGCCAGCCTGTTCGGGCTGATGAACCTTTTTGCCCGCTCACTGGGGGGCATCTTCAGTGACCGCTTCGCCAAGAGCAGCGGCCTGCGCGGTCGGGTGCGCTTCCTGTTCGTCATTACCCTGCTTGAGGGCGTGATGCTGCTGCTGTTCTCCCGCGCCGAGGTGTTAATCCTCGCCATCCCCCTGCTGATTTTGTTCAGCACGGCGGTGCAGATGTCCGAGGGTGCAACCTATGGCATTGTCCCGTTCATCAACAAGCGGGCGCTGGGGTCGGTGTCGGGCATTGTCGGGGCGGGCGGCAATTTCGGCGCGGTCATGACGGGGCTGCTGTTTCGCCAGCCTGACCTCGCATGGTCAGACGCCTATCTGGTGATGGGGTTCTTGGTCATCGGCTGTTCGTTCATCGCGCTGGCCGTGCGCTTCAGCCCAACCGAAGAGGCCGCCGTCGAGCGTGAAATCGAAGAGCGCATGGCCGTCAGCGCCGCGTAACAGAAAGGACAGGGCATGCCCTGTCCTTACAGGAAGAAATCTTCTCGCGCAAAGGTAAAAATGGCGTGGGTTTATCCGTCTTGTAGGGGCGCAGCGCGCTGCGCCCTCTGGCAAATATCTCAGCCGTGAATATGACACCTGTCATGCCGTAACCAAATCAAAAAAGGGAGCCGCCCATGACCACCACAGCGACCACAGGCCGCGCCATCTGCCCATACTGTGGCGTTGGCTGCCATATCAAGGTGACGGCAGAGGCCAATCGGGTATCGGGTGTGGTCGGCGATGGCGACTCCCCGGTCAATAAGGGGCTGCTCTGCCCCAAAGGGGCGCTGGTCGCCCCCATTTTGGAGCTGGAAGGCCGACTGCTTCAACCCGGCTGCCGCACCGACCGCACCGCACCCTTCACGGATGCCCCGTGGGCCGAGACGTTCGAGTACGCCGCCAGCCGACTGCTGTCCATTATCGACCAACACGGGTCGGATGCCGTCGCGCTGTACGGGTCGGGTCAGCTCGACACAGAGGCATGGTATCTGGGCAACAAGTTGTTTAAGGGTTTCCTCGGCTCGAATCACGTCGATAGCAACAGCCGCCTGTGTATGGCAAGCGCGGTGATGGCTTATCGGACGATGTTGGGCAGCGACGCCCCGCCGGTCTGCTATGACGACATCGACCACGCCGATTGTTTTATCGTCGCTGGGAGTAACATGGCTGATGCGCACCCCGTCTTATTCCAGCGGATGAAGGCGCGTTTCCGGTCAGACCCCAAGCCCAAGCTGATTGTCATTGACCCGCGTTACACGCATACCGCACAGGCGGCAGACCTACACGTCGCACTCAAGCCGGGCAGCGACATCGCCTTCTTCAACGCGATTGCTCGTATCGCCATTGAGAAAAACGTGGCCGATTTGGACTTCATCCAGCGCCACACCAATGGTTTCGGGGCGTATGCCGCCCACATCTGTGACCTTGATGTCGAACAGTTGGCGGCGGAGTGCGGCCTGACGCTGGCGTTTATCCACGAAGTTGCCGAGATGATATTCAGCGCCAAAGCGCTCTTGTCGTTTTTCTGCATGGGGTTGAGCCAAAGCACGGTCGGGACGGCCAAGAATCAGGCCATTATCGGTCTTCATCTACTGCTGGGTCAGATTGGGCGCGTAGGGGCAGGGCCGTTTTCGCTGACTGGTCAGCCGAACGCGATGGGCGGGCGCGAGCTGGGCGGTTTAGCGCAGCTCCTCCCCGGTTTCCGCCAGATTGAAAAGGCTGACGACCGCCGCCAGCTTGAGCAGGCGTGGGGCGTGCAGGCGCGCAGCATCCACCCTCAGAGTGGGCTGACCGCGCTGGAGATGTTCCGGGGGCTGGAAGAAGGGCGCATCAAGGCCATCTGGATTGTGTGCAGCAACCCGATTGCCAGCTTCCCCAACACCGAGCGCGCCCGCCGCGCCCTCCAAAACGCTGAACTGGTCATTGTTCAGGACTGTTTCGACAATGAGACCGTGCCGTATGCCCATGTGGTCTTCCCCGCCGCGCAGTGGGTCGAAAAGACCGGCACGATGACCAACAGTGAGCGCCGCGTCAGCCGGGGCTTCCAGCGCGTGGAACCGCCCGCCGAGGCCAAGCCTGATTGGTGGATTTTCAGCCACATGGCGCAGGCGCTGGGCTATGAGGGCTTTGAGTACGACTCGATTGACCAGATTTGGGACGAATACCGCGCCCTGACCGAGGGAACACCCTGTGACCAGTCGGGCATTACCAATGCGCGCCTGAACGCGGGCGAGGCCATCCAATGGCCGTGTCCGCACGAGTCACACCCCGGCACACCGCGCCGCTACCTCGATAAGCAGTTCGCCACCGCCGACGGGCGCGCCAATTTCGTCGTCACCGAACACCAGCGCCCGCGTGAGCAGGCCAGCGCCGATTACCCGTTTACGCTGACGACCGGGCGCTTGGCCTCGCAGTGGCACACCATGACGCGCACCGGCAAAATTCCCCGGCTGGCGCGCCAAGCCCCGACCCCTTACGTCGACATTCACCCAGAGGATGCCGCCGCCCATGTTATCAGCGAGGGGCAGCAGGTGCAGGTGAGCAGTCGGCGCGGGGCGATTACCCTAGAGGCGCACTTGTCGGATAAGGTCGGGCGGGGGGTGCTGTTCATGCCGTTCCACTGGGGAGACAACTTCGCGCCGGGCGGGGGAATTAACCTACTGACACACGACGCCTACGACCCTTATTCCAAACAGCCGGAATATAAGGCGTGCGCGGTAGCACTCCAGCGGGTGAGTGAGCGACACTGAACGTTGAAGGCGGGTGTTAATCGTCCGAGCCGTCGAACCAGACTGGCTCACCCATTAAGACCTTCGCCAGCTGTTCGGGGAAAATATCGCTGTCGATGGGCTTGGAGATAAACCCATCCAGCCCCAGTTCCTTCGCCCGTGGGATTGCCAAAATCGGGTCCATCGCCGAGACGGCGATAATCGGGACGTTGTTGTACTCTGGCAGCGCCCGAATCTGGGCGAAAATATCGAACCCCGACACGCCGCGCGGCAGCATCAGGTCCAACACAATGAGGTCAACCCGACTCATGTTTTTCAGGCGGGCAAGGCTGTCTTGGCCGTAAGGTTCAAACGTCACGCGGGTCTCGTAGACCACAAACATCACCTGATAAATCAGTCGGTTCATCGGGTTGTCTTCGACCACGAAAATGTGTTTATTTTTGAGGATGTCCATAGTGGGCGCGCTCCTGCGCTAGGGGATATGCCAGATTTTCTGGCCGCTCAGAATTTTCTGCCAGTGGACGGGGAACTCGTCCGCATCGACCGGCTTACCGATCAGGCCGTCAAAACCCAGCTTTTCAATCTTCTCAAACTCGTTGACATGCACGGTGTAGGCGATGACTGGCACCCCTTGGAACTGCGGATGCGCCTTAATCACCTCGAGCGCCTCATAACCGTTCGAGCGCGGAAACTCTAGGTCAAGGAAGACCACACTAACCCTCCCCACTGCGTCCAAATGCTGCGTCAGCCCGTTTAAGTTGGTTAACGCAATCGCCCCGGCTCCCTCAATCTGGAGGAGCTGTGACAGTACACTGATGTTATTTTCGTCATTGTCGATGATGAGTGATAGGTGCGGGGACATCTGCGTAATCCTATGAGAGGGGGTGTAAATCAAGTGAAAGCGTGGGCTACCAAACGTACCAAATCTTCTCACCATGCATGATTCGGGCGAGCATGTCGGTGAAATTGTCAAGGTCAATGGGCTTAGAGAGGATGCTGTCGAAGCCCGCCTCCTTGAGCGTCTGCACCTCTTCGTTCATCACGCTGGCCGTCAGCGCCACGACCGGAATGTTGTCAAACTGCGGGTATTGGCGGATGAGCTTAAGCATCTCGAAGCCGGTGATGGGGCGGACGTGGATGTCCAGCAAAATCATGTCCCACGCCGTGCCGCTGAGGAGTGCCTTCTGCTCGAAATTCTCGCTGTCCGGGTAGATGGTTACGTCCATGAAGCCGGGAGCCATCTGGCTGGACATCAACAGCACTTCACGACTGTAGGCGTCGTCCTCGACATATAAAACGGTATACATAGATGCCACTCCGTTAGTCCTGCTTGCTGTGCAGGGGCAGCTCGATAAAGAAGGTCGTGCCTTTGTTCAGCTCGCTCTCGAACCACAGCCTGCCGCCGTGGATTTCGACCAACCGCTTGCAGATGGGCATGCCCAGCCCCGTCCCGCCGCCCTGCCGCAGGCCGGTCTCGGTCTGCTTGAAGGCGGTAAACACGTTGTGATGGTCTTCCGGCGCGATGCCGTGACCGGTGTCGGCAATGGAGACCTTGAGCTGTTCGCCCGCCACCGCCACCGAGACCTTGATGTGTCCTTCGTCGGTGAACTTGGCGGCATTCGAGAGGATGTTGAGCAGGATTTGGATGAGGCGCTTACGGTCGGCGGTCATCGGCGGCAGGTCGGCGGGGATGTCCTGCACCAGCTCAACCGGCTTATCGGCCAGAATCGGGTGGACGTACTTCAGCGCCGAATTGAGAATCTCGTTGAACTTGAGGTTCGGCTCGATGAACAGGCGCAGCGAGTCCGACTCGATTTTGGACATGTCGAGGATATCGTTAATCAGGTTGAGCAGGTGTTGGCCGCTGTCTACAATGTTGGCCATCAATTTGTCCTGCTCCTCGTTGATTGGGCCGACAATCTGGCGGCGGATAAACTTGGAGAAGTTGATGATGGCATTGAGCGGCGTCCGCAGCTCATGCGACATGCTGGCGAGGAAGGCCGACTTCACCTTATCGGCGTTGACGGCTTGTTCGCGGGCAGCCTGTAGGCTGGTCTCACGCTGCTGGATGGCGACCGCCATCATGTTGAAGTTTTCGGCCAATCGCCCGACCTCATCTTTGGCAGCGACCGGGATGCGCTGGCTGTAGTTGCCCTCAATCATCTGTTGGGTCGAGAGGGTAAGGGTGTCAATCGGACGAATGACGATGAAGTTAGTAGCAGCATACAACAACACGATACTGATGATGGTCAGTAGGACGAACACCAAAATGGTGTTGGTCAGCGTCACGCTCTGGAAGGTGGCGATTTCGCCCAGTTCGACCAGCACTATCAGCGAAGCCAACTGGTCGGCGTTGACTGGGTTCAGCCCGACATGCGCGGTGACGTAGGGGAGACCGTTGGGCGCGTTCAGCACGCTCGATGTCGCCACTGACCGGCTGCCCTGCCCAATCATCACCTGCAAGCCGCGCCCCTCGTTGGCTAGGTAGCGCGGTGAAATCAGGCCGTTGGAACGGCTGAACGCCTTGATGTCGCCGCCATAGACCAAGCCCAGTTCGATGTTGGTGCGCGAGAAGGCGAACTCGTCCAGCAGCGCGTTGTCAATCACCCGGCTGATTTGCAGCGCGCCAAGCACGTTGCCCCGGATGCTGACAATTGGCACAGAGGCCACGAGACTGAGTTGTACCTCGCCGTCGATGGTCTCGACGAACAGCTCAGAGCGCGACTGACCGGCCAGCGACAACTGGAGCAGCGCGTCCTCCTCGTCGTTGGCGTCGCTGGCGAGGTCGAACAACCGGTTGCCGTCGCCGTCCACCACATCAATGTCGTCCAGCGCCAACGCTTGGTTGGCGCTGTTCATAATCTCGCTGACATCCTCGCCGCTGCGCCGCCCGACCGCTTGGAACAGCAGCACGCCAGACGCCAAAAAGTCGGCGTCGATGCGTAGGTCACGCTGGCCGGTCTCGATGCGGCTGAGGACGATGTTGGCTTCTTCGCCAACGCGCTCCGTGCCCAGCTCTTGGGTCAGGTTATTCGTATTATTACCCAGCAACAAAATGGTGGAGACGAGCAAGACGGTCAAAACGATGACCGCGATGCCGATGAGCTTGAGGCCGAGGCTCAGGTTGTTAAGGCGCTGCATGGGGGTTCTGCCAATCTGTTGGAGGACGGGGCGCTACCGGGTGCGGTTGGCGTATTCTTCGGCGGCGGTCGCTTGGGTGTACAGGCTGCCGCTGACCGGTATCCACGCCGGGATAGTCTCACCCGCGAGGTAGGATTCAATCGCGTCGAAGGCGGGCGCGGCCATGTACGGGCTGAGTTCCACCGTGGCGTTGGCGTCACCCGCCATCATCACGCCGAAGATGTCGGGGATGGCGTCTACAGAGATGGTCAAAATGTCCGTGCCGGGGTTCAGGCCAGCCGCCTTGAGCGACTCGACTGCGCCAATCATCATGTCGTCGTTGTGCGCCCAGATGGCGCAAACGTCGCTCATGTCCTCAGAGAGCATGATGCCCTCCATCACCTCGCGTCCACCCTCGCGGGTAAAGTCGCCAGACTGCGAGAAAATGATGTCCATGTTGGGGAACAGCGCGATGACATCGTTAAACCCGATTTGACGGTCACGCGCCGCGCTTGACCCGACCGTGCCTTCCAGCTCGATGATGCTGCACTCGCCGGAGGTCTGCTGGGCCAGCCACGCGGCAGCCAAACGCCCCTCTTGGACGAAATCGGACGACACGCGGCTAATGTACAGCGACGGGTCGGACGTGACGTTGCGGTCAACCACCACCAGTGGGATACCGGCGTCCCTGACCTCGGTCAGCACCGTGTCCCAACCGGTCTCGACCACCGGAGCCAAAATGATGGCGTCCACGCCCTGCTCGATAAACGAGCGCAGCGCGGCAATCTGGGTCTCTTGGCTGTTGTCGGCATCGGAGAACAATAAGTTGATACCACGCGCTTCGGCCTCAGCGAGGGTGGCCTCGGTGAAGGCGATGCGCCACGCGCTTTCACTGCCCACCTGAGCAAACCCAATCGTTAGTGGGTCGTCTTGGGCGGCAGCCGGAATAACGAAGACAAAACAAGCACACAGCAGCAAAACAAGGGCAAGGGGTCGAAGGGTAGGGGTGAGCATGAGGTACCAGCCGTTGATGAATATATCTTAATACAGTCTAGTTCACAAAAACCTAACGTGTCAATAGCTTAAAGAAAGTTAAATGATGTGATTTGTCCAAAACACCATATGTGAAAACGTTTTCTAAATGAAAAAATTATTATAAAACATACTTCAACGCGATAAAACGACTGTTTTTTAAAGTTTTCTTATAAAATTGCCGTTGTTTCAGCATTTCATTAGACCCGAAATATACAGTACTTTAGTCATGGCATTTGTCTAGAGTAGCGCAGCAAATCGAGGCACGCCGACCTTTCGTTATCTAAACCGTAACGTTGGGCGGGCGGCGGCGCGGCGTGGTGCGCCCGTCAGCGCGGCGTTGGGCAGGGATAGGCGTACCACCCCTATGCTGAGGGGGTACGACCTTTCCCAATCCCACAAGGATGAATGAAAAATGTCTGTCATTGTTTGGTTGTTGAGCGCGCTGTTGATGCTCATTGGAAGTTGCAGCCAGCCGGTCGGTCAAGCCTCGACCAGCGTCCAACGCGACCTGTGCGACGTGGACAGCGCTTGGGTCGCCTACACCGTCACGTCGAGCGACACCCTGTCGAGTATCGCCGGGCGCACGGGCAGCACCGCCGAGGCGCTGGCCGCTGGGAACTGTCTGGACGACCTGAACCTCATCCAGAACGGCCAGACCCTCTACGTCCCACGCACGCCTGACCCGCTGCCCACTAATAACGGCGGTGTTCAGCCCACAGTGGCAGGTTACCTAACCCCCCTTCAGGGTTATCTAACACCCCTCTCGTTACTGACGATTATCAGCCAGTCTATAACCACCGTTTGGGTCGATGTCCCGGCAGATTTACCGGTCGATACGCGCATTGAATTGGTATTGGTGATGCCGGACGGCAGTCAGCAGGTGGTCAGTTCTACCAACACCGTCATGCTCAACCGAAACAGTGAGGCATGGTTGACGTGGGTAACGCCCGCCACCCCCGTCGCCAACGCGCAAATATTCGCACGCGGCGGCGGTTACATCTCTCCCATCGTCACGGTCAGGATTGCAGATGTTCAGGTGCGCGCCTTCACCGCCGATAAGACCAGCCTTCAGCCCAACGAAAGTGTGACGTTGAGCTGGTCGGTCAGCGGCGGTACTTCGGTCTCCATCTATAGATCGGCCGGCGGCATCATCGCCAGTGGAGAGCCGCTGGAAGGTTCAATCACCGTAACGGGTCCGGGAGAGGGCGCTGAGATTAACTCGGTGCTATATACACTGCTGATTGCTGCCGAAGACGGCACGGTATACGATCTGCTGCCCCCAGCGCAAATCGAAATCCCATTGGTGAAGCCGTAGTTTTCTGTTGGGGTGACAGTCCAGCGAACACCGCTGGTTTACATCCCCATTCCATTTTGTTTTGACATATCCCATCCGCCGGGCAAACGTCACCCAAAGCGCGCCCTTCTGCGTTATGCTTAATATGAAATGCCCCGCGCCGCTTGGAGCCACCGCCGATGACCCGCGTCTTTGTGTCGTACAGCCGCCGCAACACCAATTTCGCCGAGCGCCTCTCGCGTGACCTGTCCGACGCGGGCGTTGAGGTCTGGATTGACTTCCGCCAAATCCACGCCGGGGAAGTCTGGAAAGAAGAAATCCGCAACGGCATCGAGCGCTCCGAGGTGGTCGTGGTCGTGCTGTCCCCCGATTCAGTCGGGAGTGAATGGGTGCGTTACGAAATCGAGTACGCCCGTGAACACGGCAAGGGCATCCTGCCGGTGATGGCCGTAGACGCGATGGGCGTGCTGGCCGCCAACGAGGCGCTGCGCTGGATGTTGGACATCCACTTCATCAAATTTGAAAACCGCTATGAGCAGGCCTTCCCAGAACTGCTGCGCGCCCTGCCCGGCAAGCGCCGCGTCAGCGCCTTCGACAGCGTAGACCCGGCCAAAATCCCCAACCCGTTTAAGGGCTTGGAGGCCTTCCAACAGACCGACTCATCGTTCTTCTTCGGGCGGGAGCAGTTGGTCAAGAAGGCAGTGGGCGTCCTCAAGCCGGGGCGACCCAAGCGCTTCCTCGCGGTGGTCGGCGCAAGCGGCAGCGGTAAATCGTCGCTGGTGCGCGCCGGATTGATTCCCCAGCTCCGCGCTGGGGCGTTCCCCGGCAGCGAGACGTGGCGCGTGGCAATTTTGACTCCCGGCGAGAACCCGGTTCAGGCGCTGGCGACCCGCCTCGCGCCGTTCTTCAGCGAGGATGTGGACGCCGACACCCTCATGCGCGTGCTGCACGACGGCCAAAACGGGCTGCACGATATTTCGATGCAAATCATGGACGGCGCACCGGACGCAGCCAAGCTCCTATTGGTGGTAGACCAGTTCGAGGAGGCGTTTACCCGTGCCACCGAAGCGCAGACCCTCCATTTCATCGACCTGCTGCGCGCCGCCTGCATCGCCCCCAACGGGCGGACGGTGGTGATTATCACGCTGCGTGCCGACTTCTTCGACCGGCTTGACCGCTTCCCGCTGTTCGCTGAATTATTTGAAGGCGACCACCTGCTGCTCGTCACCGAAATGACGCCTGCCAACCTGCTGCGCGCCATCACTGGCCCGGCGGATGCCGTCGGCCTGCTGTACGACGACGGCCTGCCCGACCGTATCTTGGAGGATGTGCGCCGCCAGCCGGGGTCGCTGCCGCTGCTGCAATACGCGCTCAAGGAACTCTACGCCCGGCGCGATGGCCGCCGCCTGACCAATGCCGCTTACGACGCCATCGGCGGGGTGGCACAGGCACTTGCGCGTCATGCCGAGGGCATCTATCGCAGCCTGAACGGGAGCCAACAGGACATCGTGCGGCGCGTGCTGCTGCGCTTGGTCGAAATCAGCGAGGACGGTGATTCGACCCGCCGCCGCGTCGCCCGGCAGGATTTGACCTTCGTCGGCGCGTCGGCACAAACCGTCAGTGAGGTGGTCGAACTGCTGACCGCGCCAGAATCGCGACTGCTGGTCACCAGCCGCGAGCAACGTCTGGGTCGAGGTCGGCCACGAGGCGCTCATCCGTGAATGGGACCGGCTCAAGGGCTGGATTTCGGAAGATTTTGAGAATCTGCGCCTCGGCGCGGATTTGCTGCGCGCCGCTGGCGACTGGAACGCCGCCCGCCGCGACCGTGCCTACCTGCTGACCGGGACGCGCCTCAGCCGCGCCGAGGAATGGCTGGGGACGGCGGATGCCAGCGCGCTCCAACGCGATTATGTGCGCGCCAGCGTGGAGGAGCGCGAACGGCAGGAAGACCTCGCCGAGCAGCAGGCGCAGCGCGAGCTGGCGCTTCAGATGTCGGCGGCCTCGCGCCTGCGCGGGTTCGTCGCCTTGCTGGTGGTGGCGCTGTTCGTGACGGCGGGCTTGGTCGTGTTCGCCTTCCAACAGCGCGACCTTGCCGAGCAGAACTCGCGCCGCGCGGAGGAAAACCTCAAGGTGGCCGAACAGAACCGGCTGGAGGCCGTCCGCAACCTCGGCCAAGCCAACAGTTTTGCGCTGGCGGCGCTGGCCGACCGCGCCCTCGGTGACGGCGAGAATGACCTCGCGGTCGCGCTGGCCGTCGAGTCCAGCCTGATTATCAGCCCGCCGCCGCCGCAGAGCCGCCTGACGCTGGCACAGGTGGCGTTCGCGCCCGGTACACGCCGCAGCTTCACGCCGGAAGACAACACCGTCACCGACTCTGACCTGAGCGCCGACGGAGCCTTTGCCGTCAGTGCGGGACAGGGCGTGTCATACTGGCAGGTCAGCAATGGGACATTGGTGGCCGAAATGCCGCCCACCCTGCCGGACGGGACCTCATTGGCCGGGGGATTCACCGCCGTCGCGTTCAGCCCCGACGGGCTGACCATCGTCGCAGGCATGACCAACGGGACTCTGGTGGCGTGGTCGCCCGCCAACGGTGAGATGCGCCGCTTTGCCGACGGCGGTCATGCCAGCATCATTCACAGCATCCGCTTCGACCGGGGCGGCGAGCGCCTCGTGACGGCGGGCGCGGACGGGCAGGTCATCGTGTGGTGGCCGGACGGACGCCTCATCACCGCCATTGACGCGCACGTGACCGAGGCCACCGGCGCGCAGTTCTGGCCGGTCGATGAACGCCACGTGGTCAGCGTCGGGCGCGATAAAAGGCTGTCGCTGTGGGAGGCGGCCACCGGTGAGAATATCCTAACCTTTGATACCGGCGTTGAACATCTCAGCCTCGATTTGAGCCAAGACGGACGTTTAGCAGCCACGAGCAGCACCAATGGACTCATCGCGCTCTGGCAGCTTTCTGACGGCCTGCCGACCGGGGTGGGCAGCACCGGCGGCGGCACGGACCAAGCGGGCGGCGGCGCAGAATCGACTGAATCTCCGCTGCAACCGGCCTCCATCCTGCCCGGTCACGCCACCGATTCGGTCGTCCATGCCGTCGCCTTCAGCCCGGATGGGACACGGGTGGCCTCGGTTGGGACGGACGGCCTCGTGTTTGTGTTTGATTTACTGTTTGACGGCGCGGTGACGCTGACCTTCGACGTGCCGGGCGACCCTGAACTGCTCTCGCTGTCTTACAGCGCCGATGGGCGGCGCTTACTCAGCTCAGGCGCGTCGCTGGCCGACGGCGCGGTGCTGCGGCTGTGGGATGTGGTCGATGCCTCGGTGGTGCAGGATTACAGCGGCCACACCAACCGCCCAATGGTCGCACTGCTCCCCGATGACTCGCTCATCCTTAGCGGCGGGACGGTGGTGCGCGACGATGGTGAGACGGACAACGTGCTGCGCGTGTGGGACATCGCCAGCGGGCGCGTCATCCAAGAGTTGGAAGGCCATACCAACAACATCACCGCCCTCGCCGTCAGCAGTGACGGCCAGCGCGCCCTGAGTGCCAGCGCTGACCGCAGCGTGCGCGTCTGGGACCTCAGCGCCGGGACGAGCGAGCAGGTCGGCGTACACAATACACCGGTCACGTCGGTCATCTGGCTGCCCGGCGACCAGACGGCCATCAGCGGCGGGCGCGACGGCCAAATTCGGGTGTGGGATGTGGCTGGTCTGTCGCTGCAGCGCCGTTTCATCACACCCGACCAGACCGCTTCGCCTGTCCAAGCGCTGGCCCTGAGCGCCGACGGCCAAACCCTCTACAGCGGCGGCGCGGAACGGCGCGTGCGCGTGTGGGACATTCCCAGCGGCCAGCAGCGCTTCACCATCGAGATTGCCGACCGGGGTGTACAGGCGCTGGCCGTCCACCCGCAGGGCGGTGAGGTGGTCGTCGGTACATCCAGCGGGCGGCTTGCCATCTACAGCACCACCGACGGCGCGCTCATCCGCCAGTTGGCCGGTCACGCCCAGCCCATCCAATCGGTCGAGTACAGCCCCGATGGGGGGACGGTGCTGTCAGCCAGTTTTGACGGGACGCTGAGGGTGTGGGACCTCGACACAGGCTTTGAAATCCGCCGCTACACCATGCCCGACACCGCCACCGAGGGCATCCAGAGCGCGGTGGTCAGCGCCGATGCCCAGACCGTCCTGACGTCGCTGCGTGATGGTCGGATGCGCCTGTGGCGGCTGTACCCGACCCTCGGCTCACTGCTGTCTTGGACGACCAGCAACCGTTATGTGCGTGAGCTGACCTGCGCCGAGCGCGAATCGTTCCGCCTGACGCTGTGCGCTGAGGACGGCACACCGCCCGCCCGCCCCAGCCCGTCGCTGCCCACGCTGAACCCACTCCCGCCCACACGTCTGACGCTGGCCGCGGGCGTGCAGGTCGAAATCAACACCATCGCAGGCCTCAGCCAACGGGTGCGGGTCGCGCCGGGCGCGATGACCAACGCCGACATCCTGACCAACCTTCCCGACGGCGCGGTCGTTACGTTGACCGGCCAGCGGCGCGAGGCGGTCGGTTATGTGTGGTGGGAAATTACAGGTGAGGGCGGCCTGACCGGCTGGGTGGTCGAATATGACCCGGCGGACGGCGTGCAGACGCTCGTCCCAGTCGGGGCGGTGCCGTAGGACAGGTCGGCTTCCTTAAAGGGGAGAGGCCGTTATATAGATACGCGCCCCGTCCGTCTACGGTAAATCCGGCGGGTCGGGGCGCGCCCATCCAAACTCAAACCTGTACCAGATTGCTGGTTTTCACCCCCGTTTAATATGCTAAGTGATGGGTGAGGGTTGGTTATGGTATCGCTGAATTCAACATCTGATTTGGTAAAAACCCCCTATACTTAGCCCATCTAACGGTTATGCACATCAAGATAATGAGGCCAAGCAGAACTCATGGCTCAAAATAATCTCTCCAAGAACGGCAATGGTAACGGCAACGGTCACGGTCACAACAACGGCAACGGTCACGGCCATGCTGACACCACGACACCCGAAAGCGAAGACATCTTCAGTTCACTTCAAGAGAAGTTTACGTCGGAAGATTTTTTGCGCACGTTCGAGCTTGACCTACCCGCGGTTGACCTGCCCGCCATCGAGGACGCCACCCGGTCGGTGCTGACGGCAGTGGGCGAAAACCCCGACCGTGAAGGTCTCCAGCGCACCCCGCACCGCGTCGCTAAGGCGATGGCCGAGCTGCTTCAGGGCTACCGCGTAGACCCGGCCAAGCTCATCAACGACGCGCTGTTTGAGGTCGAATACGATGATATGGTCATCGTGCGCGACATCCCATACCAGAGCCTGTGCGAACACCACATGCTGCCGTTCCTCGGTAAGGCACAAATCGCTTACATCCCCAACGGCAAGGTGATTGGCCTGAGCAAGATTCCCCGCATCGTCGATATGTTCTCGCAGCGCCTACAGGTGCAGGAGCGTATGACCCGCCAAATCGCCGAGTTCATCAACGAAGTGTTACAGCCCAAAGGCGTGGCGGTCGTGCTGGATGGCGTCCATATGTGTTCGATGATTCGGGGCGTTAAGAAGCATGGCAGCGGCATGACCACCAGCTCGATGCTGGGCGTGTTCCGCGCCGATGAGCGCACCCGTGGCGAATTCATGGCGCACATCCACCGCGCCAGCGGCCAGAGTTTCCTATAGCTGCTACGCCTTTAGCACCAACAGCCCCGCCAAGCGCCCGCTGACCTGTGACAGGATATACGCGGCCTGCTCGCCCGATTTCTCTGCGCCAATGATGAGCAGGTCGGGCGGGTGGGATGAGGCGCATTCGGCAATCGCCACTTCGGTAAAACTGCCCTGCCGCACCCGCAAGCGCCCTTCCACCCCGTAGCCGCTGAGAATCAATGTTAAATCGGTGACGTGCGCGCCGCGTGCGTCCGCTGGGCTGAGGTAGGCGGCGTGTCCGCTGAGGATTGCGCCGTGAGCGGGCGGCGCGGCGGCCAACAGCACCACCTCCGAGCCATGCGCCCGCGCCAACTGTCCCGCCCACTCGACCGCCTGCCAATCGGGGGGACCGGTGCGTGTGGCGACCACGATGCGCCGCAGCGGGCGCGCTGGGTCGAGACACAGCCAGACCGAGGTCGGCGCGCTCAACACCGACTCGGCGCAGCGGGTGGGGTCGTCCTCGGCGGTCAGCAGCAATCGCGGCGGCAGCGCCGGGTCGATGTGCAGCGACGGCAGCGCCGACAGCACCACTTTTTGGGCATAATCGGTCAGTTGCGGCAGCAGGGGGGTCGCGCCGCCGACCAAGACCCCGCCCCGCGCTGTATCTGCCGACCATGCTTGGTCGAGCGCGGCGCGGATGGCGTCGGCGTCACTGCGGACGAGCGCCAGCCGGTCGCCCAGCGCGCTCTCGACCCGCTGGCGGGCGGTCGGGTTGGTCGGGTCGGCCAACGCCACGGTGATGCTGTCCTCATCCTCAGCCACCACCAGCGCGAGGTGATGCAGCGCCAGCGCACGCGGCAGCCGCCGAATCAGCGCGGGGTCAAGTTCCAGCCCGTCCAACGACAGGTAAGCCGTCACGGCTGGGCCCCGCGCATCACCAGCGCATAACCGACGCCGGGGATGGCCTCGATTTCGGTCTGTGGGGGCTGCTGCTCATCGGGCGCGAGCTTCTTCCGCAGGCGGTAGACCAACTGCTTGAGCATGGCCTTGTCGCCGCCGCCGACGCCGTACACCGCGTCGATGAGGGTTTGCGTGGGCAGCACCTTCTCGCTGTTGACCACCAGCGCCTCTAGGAGTTTGAACTCCAACGGCGTGAGCTGAAGCGGCGGCTCCCCGTCGCGCTCGACACTGTGGCGGTCAGGGACGAGGGTCAAGTCGGCGTAGCTCAGGCGCTTGGCGGGCGTCGATGTGCCGCTGCGTCGCAGCACCGCCTGAACCCGCGCCACCAACTGCGCCGGGCTAAACGGCTTAGTAATGTAATCATCCGCGCCCAAACCCAACCCGTTGACGACATCGTTGTCGGTGTCCAGCACCGTCAGCATAACGATGGGGACATCCGAGGTGGCGCGGATGCGCTGGCAGACCTCGCGCCCGTCCAGCTTGGGGAGCTGTACGTCCAGCACGATGACGGCGGGGTGGTCGGCCTCGAACCGGGCGAGCGCGGCCTCGCCGTCGTGCGCCAGAATCGTCTCGAAGCCCGCCCGCCGCAGCGTGAAAGCAATCACGTCGGCCAGTACCAAGTCATCGTCTACCACCAGTGCGCGCATATCGTGTGAGTCCTCGTTGTTTGTGTGTTTCTATGAGGAGTTGCGGTGTGTCGTCAAGTGGACGCCCCTCATTCCCCTGCCCCCTTCTCCCTCGCAAGCGGGGAGAAGGGGGTTGCGTATACGACATTTTGGGGCGAAATGGTGTCTGAACTTCTTCGACGCCTCGCACA
>JALONW010000398.1 GCA_025454725.1 Anaerolineae bacterium | reverse complement strand
GGCTGCGCGATGTAGTCGTCAAATTCGCGGGGGATGGGCTTCCACAGGTTGTGGACGATGCCCAGCGCGTGGTAGCACTCGTGTTTTTCGGTCAAGATGACGCGGATGGCGCGCACGTCGTACACTTGGTCGAAGGGGATGTTTTTGCGCCGCATCTTGTTATAGATGCTGGTGATGTGTTTGGGTCGCCCGACCACGGTAACATCGGTGATGCCGTTCTTAGCCAGTTCTGCACGCAGCTTCTCGACGATGCGCTGCATATAGGCTTCGCGGTCAGCGCGACGCTCATCAATGCGGGCGGCGATGTTGCGGTAGGTGTCGGGGTCGAGGTAGCGCAGTGAGAGGTCTTCGAGTTCCCACTTAATCTGCCAGATGCCCAAGCGGTTTGCCAGCGGTGCGAAAATATCCATGGTTTCGCGGGCGATGATGACCTGTTTTTCGGGCTTCATGTAGCCCAGAGTCCGCATGTTGTGGAGGCGGTCGGCCAGCTTGATGAACATCACTCGCACATCTTCGCCCATGTGCATGAACATGCGGCGAATGTATTCCATCTCTTTGTTGATGGCGGTCTTTTTGCGCCCGGTGTTGTCCTTGCTGAGGTTGGCCTCGACCGGGATGCTCTTGAGCTTGCTGACGCCTTCGACTAGTCGGGCGACGGTTGCGCCGAATTCCTCGCGCAGTTCATCGACCGTAATAGGGGTGTCCTCTACAGTGTCGTGCAGCAGTCCGGCGGCGATGGCGTCGGCTTCTAGCTTGAGGTCAGCGAGGATAGCCGCGACTGCGACGCAGTGGGTAAAATAGGGGTCGCCAGACTTGCGGACCTGACCGAAATGGGCGGTCTCCGACTTGCGGTAGGCGCGCTCGATGAGGGCGATGTCGTTGGGGTTGAGGCGCTGCATCGCTCCCAGAAGGTCTTCGAGCGAGGTAGGGGTGAACGTGGTCATCGTCATGGCAGCACCAGCCAAATTTTCACACGCTTGCAACAAGAATTTAACTATCTTAGCACGCTTTTATCAAAATACGATAAGTTACCCAAAGGGGGCTGTAAATGGCTGACCTAATGTCGGTGAGCGAGGCGTTGGCACGGATTTTAGAGGGTATCGGTCAGGTTGAGGCCGAGGAGGTCGGGCTGGCGCAGGCAGTTGGACGGATTTTGGCCGCTGACCTGACCAGCCCGATGGACTCCCCACCGTTCGATACGTCGTCTATGGACGGGTACGCGGTGCGAGCGGCTGACTTGGCTGAGGCGGGTATCCGGCTGCGGGTGGTGGCTGATGTCACTGCTGGGCAGACGTTAGAGACGTTGTTACAGCCCGGTGAAGCGGCACGCATCATGACTGGCGCGGCGGTTCCGCCCGGCGCGGATGCGATTATCCCAGTTGAGCAAACTGACGCGGATTGGGGCGGTGTGCCGGGTGCAGTCGGCCCATCTGAGGTTACATTTAGGACTGTGGCTAAATTAAACGACAATATCCGTCCACGTGGCGAGAACGTGACTCAGGGGCAGCTAGTGCTGTCTGCGGGGACGCGCTTGCGCCCGCAAGACGTCGGCATGGCGGCATCGGTTGGGCTGGCGCGCTTATCAGTCAGCAGACGGCCACGAGTGGTGGTGGTCAGCTCCGGTGATGAGCTGGCTGCGCCGGGGCAGCCCCTCTCACCGGGGATGATTTACAACTCGAACGGCGTCATGCTGGCCGGCTTAATTGAGCAGTGGGGCGGCGAGCCGGTGGTGCTGCCGACCGCGCCAGATACCCATGAAGGGGTGCGGGCGGTGTTCGAGCAGGCGCTGGCGCAGAAGCCAGACATGTTGGTCAGCTCGGCTGGAGTGTCAGTCGGCGCGGCGGACTACGTGAAGGCAGTATTGGCCGAACTGGGGCAGGTCGATTTCTGGAAGATGAACATCCGACCCGGTAAGCCGCTGGCGTATGGGCGCTTGGGCGGCGTACCGTTTTTCGGCCTGCCGGGTAACCCGGTCAGCGCGATGGTGACAGCGATTGTCGTGCTGCGCCCGGCCTTGTTCAAGCTGACCGGCCAAGCCGATGACAGCCATACCATCCGCGCCGTGATAGGGGAGGACATCCCGTCCGATGGGCGGCGCAGCTATGTGCGGGTGCGGTTGGCGCAGGAAAACGGCCAAACGGTCGCTCGACTGACCGGCACACAGAGTTCCGGCGCGCTGTTCTCGATGGTGCTGGCCGACGGTCTGCTAATCGTGCCGGAAGGTATCAAACGGCTGGCGGCTGGCGACGCGGCTGAGGTCTTGCTGCTGCGCTGAATGTTAGCGACAAAAAAATCCCCGGCAGGCACACGCCTACCGGGGATTTTTTGTTGATTATGGGATGAACTACCCGCGGTGGTTCTTGAGGGTGCGCTCGAAGATTTCCTCGTTGTCCTCACGCTGCTGGCGCTTGGCGCGCTGGGCGTGCTTGGCGGCATTCTTGGCGCTGGCGTCGCCCTTGGTGGTCGTGGCCTTCTGGAAGGCCATTGCGAAGGCGGTCTGCATCGGCTCGTCGTCCTCGAAATCGGCGACGCGAACACGCGGCTCCTCAGGGGCCTTCAGGCTGAGGTCGATTTGCTTCTTCTTCTTGTTGACCTTGAGGACGCGGGCGGTCACGCTGTCACCGACCTTGACCACATCCGAGGCATTGCGGACGAAGCCGTCGGCCAGCTCGGAAATGTGGACCATGCCGGGGCGCTCTGCACCGATGTCGACAAACGCGCCGTAGCTCTCGACGCGGATGACCTGACCGGTGAACATGACGCCTTCGTTCACGTCTTCCCATGTGACGGTGGCGGGCTTGACGAGCGAGACGGCGATGCGCTTGTTCTCAGCATCGACCTTGATGACATAGACGGTGAGTTTGTCGCCAACTTTGGCGGCATCTTCGACATTCTTGACCGGCTTGCCGAACTGCGAGATGTGGAGCAGGGCGTCGTTGCCGATGCCGATGTCCACGAATGCGCCGTACAGTTCAATTGCCTTAACGGTGGCGTTGAGCTGCATTCCGACTTTCAGGTCACTGAGGGTGGTGGGTTGGGTCATGGTTTGCCTTCCTTAAAGGTAAATGGTATTACGGATCTTTCAACGGTGCGCGTTCTGGCAAACCGTGACTTCCGTGGACGAGCCGGACGTTAGGGGGTTGGGGTGGCGGTCGTATCCTCGCCGGGGGTAGCTTCTGCTTCGGGTTCTTCCTCGGTCTCCGCAGGGGTGGCTTCTTCGGTGGCAGCCGTGTCAGTGGGCGCTTCGCCTTCTGGGACCGGGGTCAGCACAGGTGCATCGCTCAGGTACTCGCTGAATGGCTTGTAGCCGTCGAATGCTTGCAGCGTGCTGGTGCTGATGACCTCGGCCATATCGTCGGTGGCGAGGTAAAGCGCCGCAAACACTTCGCTCTCGGCGCTGAGTTCACCCGTCGCGCCAGCGACGAACGCATACACGACGATTCCGAGGTCGGGGTAAAACAGCGCAGCAGCGGCCTGCGCCTCGTCAACTTCCGTCCCGTTGAAGTAAGCCGGTTCACCCAGCGCGCCGATGACCTGACCTAGGGTGTTGGTCGGGGCAAGCTGGAGCAGCATCTGGTTGACCACCTGTCCGTCGGTGCTGTAAAGCAGGCAGCACGGGATACCATCACGGCGCTGGAAGGTGAGGGCGAGTTCACCGCTCTCCTCGTTGCTCTCCACCTGTATATCGGTGATGTCCTCTTGGTCCTCAAGGATGGTGATGGCGCTGCTCCATGCCGTTTCGCCGGGGGTAATCCCACGCCAGCAGGGGGCGTCGCAGTCCGTGCCGCTCTGTGTGAGGTTGTCGTCAATCAGGTATTGGTCGTTCCTCAGCTCCTGCGATGGCGCA
>JALONW010000054.1 GCA_025454725.1 Anaerolineae bacterium | reverse complement strand
TTTCTGGATGAAATAAGTCATTTCGGCGGCGTCCACCGACGCACTGAGGCGCAGACCGCCCCATGCCAGCGCAAACATGCAGACCAGTATGGTTATGGTTATGATGGGCGGCCACGGGTTGCTGTTGATGATATAACCCATCAGGATGGGCAGCCACAGCGACCGCACGACGGCGAACGGCCGCAGCCGCGGCGTGAGCGTCAGGGTGGTCTGGTCGGGGTCGTCAGTGGGTGAGTCGAGGCGGACGTGCAGGGTGCAGGCGGCAGTAGTGCGCTGACGGGCGCGCCACCCGGTGATGGACGAGGTGTTGAGGGTAAATCCTCGGCGGTCGGTGGTCAGGTCGTAGCGCCGCCCGTTGGTGAATACCTCTCGCAGGTGCAAGCGTTGAACACTGGGTCGGGCGGCCTGTTCAACGGCCTTGATACACGCCTCTGGGTTGGCCTTGACCCAAAACGCAACCGGCTCTTGGATGACCCACAACTGCCTAATCCACCGCCAAAACTCGATCATGATTATACCGACCCACAAACAATCACCTTTTGTCGTTTCCTATTATAGCGTTTTGGGCGCTATGACAGTGTGCGTATTTTATTGACGGCTGGCGGCGGAAATTGTGCGACAATGGTAGGCATTGCGTCTGCTGTGACTAGAGGGAGTTTTTTAACGATGACATCACCAATTATCCGGCTGGGCGGGGTGGGGCAAATTGTCCATCTCGCGCTGGCGAACGGCATCACGCCGGAGACCTATCTGCCCGCGCTGCGCCCACTGATGAATACACATGAGGTCGTGTGTCTGCCGCCGCGTGGCATGTGGCCGGGTGAACCCGTCCCCGAAACGTTGGGCGGCTGGGATGAGGTGGCCGATGATCTGTTAGCCGGGATGGACGCCCACGGTTTGCGCGATGTGGTGGCGGTCGGCCACTCGTTCGGCGGGGTGGCATCGATGATTGCGGCGGTTCGTGAGCCTGCACGGTTTAAAGCATTGATTCTGCTCGACCCGACCTTTTTAACCCCCGAAATTTTGGATGCGCTGCGGGCGATGCGCGAGGCTGGGACGATTGGCGACGATTTCCCACGGGCAGCGCGGGCGGCCAAGCGTCAGCGCTGGTTCGCCTCGTTCGATGAGGCGTATGCCTATTTCAATGGGCGCGGGGCGTTCCGTGACTGGACGGATGAGGTGCTGCGCGCCTACATCAATCACGGGTTGGAGTCACATAACGGCGGTCTACAGCTCAAGTGGACGCCGGAATGGGAGGCCTACTATTTCAAGACCGGCTATCTGGCGATGTGGGAAGTCATCCCCAAGCTGGCCGGACTGCTGCCGACGCTGATTGTGCGCGGCGCGGACAGTGACACCTATCTACCGGAATCGACGGCGCGGGTGCGTGAGTTACTGCCTAACGCGACCCATGTGGAAATCCCCGGCCATGGCCACCTGTTCCCACAGTCTGCCCCGGCAGAGACGGCGGCGGTGCTGGGCGATTGGCTGGCGACTCTTTAGCGGCGCGGCGGTCGGATGACCGAGAAATAAACGGCGGTGAACAGCAGCAGCACCGACGCAATCGCCCAGATGGTCGCCCATGCAGCGGCGGGAACCCACGGCGCGAACGCCGCTGAAAACGCGGCGGCGTCGTTGAGGACTGGTCCACCGCGTGCGCCGGGGTTGGTGATGAGGTAGACGACATCTAAGACGGCGTTGAACCCGGTGACAAGCGCAAGCACGTTGAGGATGAAGAGGTTTATCTCGTCAGAACTGCGGCGCGCTGAGGACACGAGGATTGCGCCCATCAGCCCGCCGATGAACAGTGCGAAAAAGCCGCTGAGTAGGTTGGGTAGGGTGAAGATGATGCTGAAGAACACCAGCCCATAGCCGAGAATGGCGGTGAGTAAGCGCGTGCGTGACCATGTGTTGGCGATGTAGAACAAGCCAGCGCCGAACAGCGCCGTCCCGATGTAGCCCGCTGGGAGGATGACGGCGCGCAGGCCGCCAGCGGTGTAGGCGACGCCCGACCCATCAGTAAAGACGGCGAACCCACGCGGCTCACCCCCGGTCAGCACGGCAGCGATGATGTGGCCGGCTTCGTGGACGAAGGTCACAAACAGCCGCAGCGGGTAGACGATGAACGAGAACAGCGGGACGTTCCACAGGATGATGACGACCACCAGCGCAATGGCCGAGATGGTCAGGGTGCGGCGGCGGAAGTGGGCGGGCGTGAGCTGTTGTGGGGTGGGGTACATGGCAGCCTTTTTTGAGATAGTGATGAGATAGGAGGGATGCGTGATGTAGAGCGTGTTTGTAAATTGGGCGGATGGACAGCAAGGACAGCATATATGCTGTCCGTACAGGGGGAAACCCTCTCGTGCATGGGGAAAATGGCGCGAAGTTATCCATTCTGTAGGGGCGAGGCTTGCTCGCCCGAAGATTTTTGTCTTTTTATCTCAAATGATGGTTTATCCAAAGCTATACCGGAACAGATGTGCGAGTGGTAAAATAACCTTCTGTTTGGGTTGTGATGGTTGTCTGAAAGGATTATACGTATGGCGGATTTGCTGCGTTTCGGGACGGTTGGCGCGCCGACCACCACGCCGGGGGCTGGGACGGTCGCCGCGATTGAGCATACCAAAGCGTTGGGCTTACAGCACCTCGAAATTGCGTGGGTTCAGAGCGTTAGCGTGACGGATAAAACCTGTGAGGATATTAGGGTTGCGGCGGAGAAGCACGGCATCAGCTTGAGCATCCACGCGCCTTATTTTATTAACCTCAACAGCCAAACGCCCGAAAAGATGGTCGCCAGCGATGAGCGCCTGCTCAAGGCGGCGCGCAAGGGATTTCTCGCTGGGGCGCGGGACATCGTGTTTCACCCGGCTAGCTATCATGCCCAGCCCCCCGCCGATGTCTATCCACGGGTGCGCGACCAATTGGGGATGTTGGTCGAGAAGCTGCACGCTGAGGGCGTGACGGCCATGATTCGCCCAGAGACGATGGGCAAATCAGCCATGTTCGGCACGCTGGAAGAATGTGTTCAGCTCAGTAAGGATGTTCCGGGTGTGCTGCCGTGCATCGACTGGGCGCACCTGCACGCCCGTCAGGGTGACGGGTCGTTCAACAGCTACGACGAATTCGCGGCGGCGCTGACTCATGTCCGCGAGGTGCTGGGCGAGGCGGCGCTCAAGCGCGTTCACTTCCACCTCAGTGGGATTGAGTACACCAGCAAGGGCGAGAAGATGCACCTTCCGCTCAACGAGGCCGATTTGCGCTACCGCGATTTGCTTCAGGCGTTCGTTGATTTTGGCGTCGAGGGGACGGCGGCGGTCGAAGCGCCTGACCCGTTCCATGTTGCCGACGCGCTGACGTTCCAAGCGACCTACCGCCGGTTGAGCGGGGCGGCGCTGTCAAGTGATGAGTAGTAGGTGATGAGGGGCCGTATGAAAATACGAGCCTTGTTTGCCGCTGGTGGGCGACCCTACGAATTATTGGCAGGTGGCGCGTATCCGTTCAGCGGGCGCGCCTTTTTCTCACCCCTCATCCCTCATTACTTTTTCCTTGGGTTGGGTGAGGAAGTAGGGCAGGCTGTCGCGCATGTCGGCCACTTTGTCCATTTCCAGCACCATCAGCGGCGCGGGGGTGAGGGCGCGCAGTTGGGGGAGGATGGTGCGGTAATCCAGCACGCCTTTGGCGTAGTTGAAGCCGTGATGTTCGTCGATTCGGCCATTGTTGTTGTTGAGGTGGGTGTGGATGAGCCACGGTTCCAGTGTGCGGAGCCAGTCGGTGAGCATGACCTCATCATCGCTGAACAGGAACGAATGACCGACATCGAGGCAGCAGGCCAGCGCGGTGTGGTTGACCTCGCGCAGCAGGTTGGCGATGATGGAGGGCTCGAACTCCCACATATTTTCGAGGCAGATGGTCACGCCGTAGGTGCGGGCGATTTCTGCAAAGTCGGCCCAGAACTGGACGTTGCGCTCGTGCCAGCCGACGCGGTAGAAATCGTTGCGAATGGCCGAAAGGAAGTTGGCATGAACGACCATGCGCCGTGCACCCAATTCCGAGGCGGCCTGCAAGCCCTGCGTATAGCGGTGGCGGACGAGGGTGTTGATGCGCTCGTCAACACTGCCGGGACTCATGTCGAAAAAAGGGCCGTGCAGCGTTAAGGGGCCGCGCACCTCCTTAACAATCGGTTTCAATTCAGCGATGGTGTCCTTGACTCGGCCATCGAGGATGTCCGGGTAGGCGAACGCCATCAGCTCAACGCCGAGACCGTGTTCAACGGCGAGGGCGACGGCTTCGGTCAGGTTGCTGCGGCTGGCGCTGACGAGTACATGGTCCAAGGACACAGGGGCGGCCTCTTTAAGAAATTGTGTTGGAATGATGAAAGGTCACTTTCGATGATACATCGGTTTTTTGTTATCCGTGCAAGTCGAAAGCGCCGCAGACCCTTAATCCAAACAATTTTCGATGGAAATGAAGTCGCCCGGCGTCCAATACAGCGGCATATTGCCGTTCGCACCGTCTAAGACGTTCGAGGTGCCGTCGGCGCGTTGGACGACGGCACGGTAGCCGGAACGCAGTGCGAGGGTTTGGCCGTCAGCGTGGAAAGTCGGGTAATCAGGGAAAACCAGCCCAGCCTCCGGCAGGTACTGGGCGGCGTCGGCATCTGCACCGGAACGCGGCGGGAATGTCCACAGGTAGGCGGTGTCGGTCTGGTTGATGCTGCGGGCGCTGGCGAGCAGCGCCGACGAGTCTGGGAGCCATGTGTGGTCGAGGGTGAGGTTATAACTGTAGGTCACTTGGATTGGGCGCGCGCCGGCCTGTGCGCTGACTGCCCACAGTGTGTCATTGTTGTTAGACGGGGCATGCACGAACGACAGCCATTCGCCCGACGGACTCCAGCGCGGGGCGCGGACGCTGCCGGTCTCGAAGGCGGTGGCGCGGTATTTGTTCTCCCCATCCGTGCCGACCACCCACATATCCGCCTCTTTGAGCAGTGCATCGGGCGGTGTGGCGGTGGCGACTTCTGGGACGGCGGTGGCGTAGAAGGTCTCACCGGGGGCGCGCTCGTCGTAGCTGACGTAAGCCAGTCGCAAGCCGTCAGGTGACCAAACCGGTGTGTGTTCGCGCCCGGTCACACTGTAAAAAGCCGGTTCGCCGCCGTCGGGCGTCACCCAGCCGATGTGGTAGGCGCGCTCGGTGTAATCCTCGAATCCGTCGCGAATGAGGGTAAAAGCGATTTTATCGCCAGCGGGTGACCATGTTGGTTCCCACACGCCCCATTGGCCGTTGGGGAGTGCTTCATAGTTGACCAGTTCGCGGGCCTCTGACCCGTCTAAGCGGGCGGTGTAGGTGCGGGAAAGACCGTCGCGGGTCGTGACGGTGGCGAGGATTCTGCATCCGTCAGGCGAAAAGCCCCAAGGGGTGTGGACGCCCGGCGCAAGGCTGAAGGCCGCGACGATTTCACCACCATCTGGCGCAGGGTCGATGAGCAGGAGTTGGTCTTGGGCGGCATTGGGAGTCAGCAGAAGCGCGCCGCTGGTCGTGTCTTGAGCAGCGGGCGTGAGAGTCGTCAATAAGAGCGCGCATATCAGCGCGGACAGGGCAAGGGGTAGGGGGCGCAAGGCTTCACCGTCGAATTGTGACCGTCGCTGCATTATAATCAGGTTGTTTAGGTGCGCGCTACCGTTTCTGGGCTTGGCGCGTCTGGGGCAGATAACCTGATGGCGCTGAACAACACAAAATTGGCCTTTATCGGCTCTGGGGTGATGGGCGAGGCGATGATTAACGCACTGGTGGCACGGAATTTGGTGCAGCCGTCGCAGATTACCGCGTCAGACCCGCACATCGGGCGGTGCGAGGAACTGCACCAGCGCTATGGTATCAAGGTGACGACCGATAACGTGGCCGCGGTGAGTGATGCCGACATTGTGGTGCTGTCGGTCAAGCCGCAGGTGATGCCGAAAGTGATGGCTGAACTCAAGCCGGTGGTCGGTCGTTCGTCGCTGATGTTGAGCATCGCTGCGGGCGTGACCATCCAGACCATGATGGACGGATTCGACAACCCGCTGGTGGTGCGCTCGATGCCCAATACGCCCAGCCAAATCGGGATGGGCATGACGGTGTGGACAGCCTCGGCCAGCGTGGGTGAGCCGCACATTGCACAGGCGCGGGCATTGGTTGGCGCGTTCGGTGACGAGATGTATGTCGAGGATGAGCGTTTCCTCGACATGGCCACAGCGCTGAACGGGACAGGGCCAGCTTACGTCTTCATGTTCATGGAGTCGATGATTGACGTGGGCGTCCACATGGGATTATCGCGGCGCGACGCCGAGCGCTTGGTGCTTCAGACCATGCGCGGGTCGGTGGCGTATGCGTCGCACACCATGCTGCACCCGGCGGAGCTGCGGAACCAAGTTACCAGCCCCGGCGGTACATCTGCGGCGGCCATCTATCAGCTTGAGAAGGGCGGCCTGCGGACGGTCATCGCGGATGGGGTCTGGGCGGCCTACCGGCGTTCACGTGAGCTGGGGGAGGAAAACGGCGAGAAGTCGTCCTAAACACTGTGTGTCGTGGTCGGTCGCGCCGAGATTTTGGCGCGTTGGTAGTGTTTGTGAAAAAGTGGACAAAATCCTGTGCATCCGGTACAATCATGCAGCAAATTGTACGGTGACAGGCACATTGTTGCAGCAGCAATCCCGGCAGGAATTTTCCTCTGCCGCTTTGTGTACGGGTAGGTTGTGAAGGGAGTGCGAGGCATGGCGGAAGCCAATCTTTACGATGCAATCCTCAAGCAGATTGAGGGCTATAAGCCTGAAGTCGAGTCAGTTGAGGTCGGTTATGTGACGGAGGTCGGCGACGGCATTGCCCGTGTGGTCGGCCTTGACAACATCCGCTTGAGCGAGCTGGTGCGTTTCGGCGCTGGCGTGGCGGGTATCGCCTTCAATCTTGAGGCTGACAGCGTGGGTGTCATCATCATGGGTGACCCGAACAAGATTCAGGAAGGCGACGAAGTTCGCCCGCTGGGTCGTATCGCGTCGGTCCCGGTCGGTATGGGCTTGGTTGGTCGCGTGGTTGACGCGCTGGGCCAGCCCATCGACGGTAAGGGGCCGATCCAGTTCAGCGAGTACTACGAGATCGAGCGCATCGCGCCGGGCGTGATCGACCGTAAGAACGTCGGTCGTCCGCTCCAGACCGGTATCATGGCGATTGACGCGATGATCCCCATCGGTCGCGGCCAGCGTGAGCTGATCATCGGTGACCGTCAGACGGGTAAGACGGCTGTCGCCATCGATGCCATCCTGAACCAGAAGGGTCAGGGCGTTTACTGCATCTACGTCGCCGTCGGCAAGCGCCGTGGTGAGGTCGCTCGTTTGGTCAACGTGCTGGAAGAGTATGGCGCGATGGAATACACCACCATCGTCGTGGCTTCGGCCTCGGACGCGGCAGCGATGCAGTACATCGCCCCGTATTCGGGCTGCGCCATCGGTGAGTGGTTCATGGAAGCCGGTAAAGATGCGCTGGTGGTCTACGACGACCTGAGCAAGCACGCTTGGGCGTACCGTCAGGTGTCGCTGCTGATGCGCCGTCCTCCCGGTCGTGAGGCGTACCCCGGCGACGTGTTCTATCTGCACAGCCGCCTGTTGGAGCGCGCCGCACAGTTGTCGGATGAGAAGGGCGGCGGTTCACTAACCGCGCTCCCCATCATCGAGACGCTGCTGGGCGACGTGTCGGCTTACGTGCCGACGAATGTCATCTCGATCACCGACGGCCAGATTTACCTTGAGGCTGAATTGTTCTATGCGGGCCAGCGCCCGGCGCTGAACGTCGGTATTTCGGTCAGCCGCGTGGGTGGTGACGCCCAGACCAACGCGATGAAGAAGGTCGCTGGTGGTATCCGCCTCGACCTCGCGCAGTTCCGTTCGCTGGCCGCGTTCGCGCAGTTTGCCAGCGATCTCGACGCCGCGACCCAACGCCAGTTGGATCAGGGTATGCGCTTGACCGAGCTGCTCAAGCAGCCGCAGTATTCGCCGCTGAAGTTGAGCGAGCAGGTCGCGCTCATCCACGCGGGTAACAGCGGTCAGCTTCGCCAGATCGCCAACGAGCGTGTCAGCGAGTGGAAGGACAAGTTCCTCCGCTTCTTGAACACGCAAAACTCGGCGCTGGTGAACCAGATTGACACTGAGAAGAAGTGGAACGACGACATCAAGGCCGCTTTGGACGCCGCGATCAAGGCGTTCATGGCGAACTGGAGCTAGGCTATGGCAAGCGCTCGCGATATTAAAAAGCGCATCCGCAGCGTTAAAAACATCGGCCAGATTACCAAGGCGTTGGAGGCGGTTTCCGCCTCCCGCGTCCGCAAGGCTCAGGCGCGGGTGTTGGCGAGCCGCGCCTATGCCGAGAAGGCTTGGGAAATCCTGCTGAACTTGCAGGCGGCGACCCAGAGCAGTGGGGCGGCTCACCCGCTGCTGACCAAGCGCACCGATGTGAAGGCGGTCATGATTGTGCTGGTCACGTCTGACCGTGGTCTGGCGGGCGCGTTCAACTCGAACATCATGCGCGCATCCATGCGTTTCGCCAAGCGGCTGGGCAAGCCCGTCCGCTGGGTGACCGTTGGCCGCAAGGGACGCGATTCGCTGATCCGCGCCAAAGAAAACGTGGTGGCACAGTTCCAACTCTCGAACGAGCCGACCGCGATGGAACTGACGCCGGTGGCGCGCCTTGCGATTGACGAGTTCTTGAGCGGCACGGTAGACGATGTGTTTGTCGCCTATACCGACTTCGTGAACACGCTGACGCAGCGCCCAGCGGTGTTGGGTTGGCTGCCGCTCATCCCTCGTGATATGGAGGACGCGGTCGCCAGCGAGTTCATCAAGGACGTGCCTGCTATCACGGCGGGAAAGATGGATTACGAGTTCGAACCGAACCCGCAGGCCATCCTCGACGAAATCGTGCCGCGTTTCACCGAGCTTCAGCTCTATCAGGCGGTGCTGGAAAGCCAAGCCAGCGAGCATTCGGCGCGTATGGTGGCAATGCAGAACGCCAGCGGCAACGCCGCGACGTTGGTGGACGGCCTGACGCTGATCTACAACAAGGCGCGCCAGAGCGCCATCACCAGCGAAATTCTCGACATCGTGGGTGGGGCGGAAGCGCTTCAGGCGACCTTGGACAAGGCGACTGAGCAGCTTTTGGCCGCCAGCCGCGCTTAACGTACATGACCTGCTTGGATTCATAGGGCAGAGGGAGACGACGACACATGGTAGAAATTGAAGGACGTATTACGCAGGTGCTGGGCGCGGTGGTTGACGTGGAGTTTCCGGAAGGCCAACTTCCTGAGCTGTACGACGCCATCCGCGTGCCGCGTGAGGGGCAGGATGACCTGATTCTTGAGGTCGAGCTGCACGTTGGCGGGAACACCGTGCGCTGCGTAGGCATGGACTCGACCGACGGCCTCGCCCGTGGGGTGAAGGCTTTCTCGACCGGTTCACCGATCCGTGTGCCGGTGGGTGAGGCGGCGCTAGGCCGCGTGTTCAACGTGCTGGGCAAGCCCATCGACGGCAAGCCCGCCGTGGGCGAAGACTCGCCGCGCCGCGCCATCCACGCGCTGGCCCCCGACTTCGAGGAGCAATCGACCAAGATTGAGGTCTTCGAGACCGGCATGAAGGTCATCGACCTCGTGGCCCCGATGACCCGTGGTGGTAAGGTCGGTATTTTCGGTGGCGCGGGCGTTGGTAAGACCGTGACCATCCAAGAGCTGATCAACTCGATTGCGACCCAGCACAGCGGCCTTTCAGTGTTCGCTGGCGTGGGTGAGCGCACCCGTGAAGGTACGGCGCTCTACCACGAAATGGAAGAGGCCGGGGTGCTTGCCAAGCTGGCGATGGTGTTCGGCCAGATGAATGAGCCTCCCGGTGTGCGCTTGCGCGTGGCGTTGAGTGGCTTGGCGATGGCGGAACACTTCCGCGATGAGGGCAAGGACGTCCTGTTGTTCATCGACAACATCTTCCGTTACTCGCTGGCGGGCGCTGAGGTGTCGGCGCTGTTGGGCCGTATGCCTTCGGCAGTGGGTTATCAGCCGACGCTGGCGGACGAGATGGGGCAGCTTCAGGAGCGCATCACCTCGACCAAGACCGGCGCTATTACGTCGATGCAGGCGGTGTACGTGCCTGCGGACGACTATTCCGACCCCGCCCCAGTCGCGGTGTTCACCCACCTCGACGGGACGATTGCATTGGAGCGCTCGATTGCGGCGCGTGGTCTGTTCCCGGCGGTTGACCCGTTGTCTTCGACCAGCAAGATTCTTGACCCGCTGGTCGTCGGTGAGGAACACTACCGCACGGCGCGTGAGGTGCAAGAGTACCTCCAGCGCTATAAGAACCTGCAAGACATCATCAACATCTTGGGCGTGGACGAGTTGAGCGACGACGACAAGTTGGTCGTGGCACGCGCGCGCAAGATTGAGCAGTTCCTGACTCAGCCGATGGTCGTGGCCGAGCAGTTCACGGGTCGTCCGGGTCGTTACGTCAAGGTCAAGGACACCGTGCGCGGTTTCCGCATGATCCTCGACGGCGAAGTCGATATGATTCCAGAGCAGCAGTTCTATATGGCCGGTACCATCGATGAAGTTATCGAGCGCTACGAAGCGACCGAGAAGGCCAGCTAACGGAGGCCACCATGCCAATTGCGGTTGAGATTGTCAGCAAGGAGCGCAAGCTGTTCGAGGAGCTGGAGGCCACCATGGTCATTATCCCAGCCTCGGAGGGTTTGATGGGTGTGCTGCCCAATCACGCGCCAGTGTTGACGACGTTGGGCTTCGGTGAGCTAATCGTCAAGAAGGGTGAAGCGGAAGAGCGCTTCGCCATTTATGGTGGGGTGGTGGATATTCGCCCGACCAAGGTGACGATTTTGGCCGAGATGGCCGAGTCGTCGTTCGATCTGGACATGGAAGCCATCGAGAAGGCGCGTACCGATGCCGCCGAGATGGTCGCCAAGGGCGTGAGCGGCTTGAGCGAGGCGCACAACTTCGCAGTGACTCAGGCGCTGCGCCGTGCAGAACTGGCCGCCAAGATCGATAGCAAGATGCGCGCCCGCACGGGCGGCCTGCGGATTATCCAGCAGGACGCACGCGAGGCCAAGTAGCCGGAGACGGCTGCGCGCTCATCTGGTGCAAGCTGCAACGTCCGGTGAGGGGCAACCCCCGCCGGACGTTGTTTTTTTGCAGAATGACGTGTAAAGTACGCGCATCTTGCAGTGTTGAGAACACATAAGCAGGGACGATGTTAGGAAAAAAGCTAGGCGTCGATTTAGGGACGATCAATACCCTGATCTGGGAATCGGGGCAGATTGTCTTACAAGAGCCGTCGCTGGTCGCCATCCAAATCGAGGATGAGGCCCGTGGGCAGATCCGCGCCATCGAGACGGGGCAGCCGGTGCGCGAGATGCTCGGTAAGGTAGACGCGGAGGACATCCAGATCGTCCGTCCGGTACAGAACGGCGTGATCGCCGACTACGAGGTGACGGTGGCGATGTTCACCTATTACCTCGGCAAGGTGACGGGGCGGATGCGCCTGTTTAAGCCGACGGCGATGATGAGCGTGCCGTATGGCGCGAACAGTGTCGAGAAGCGCGCCGTGTACGAGGCCGCGATTTATTCCGGCGTGCGCGAGGTGCTGACCATTCCCGCGCCGCTGGCGGCGGCAATTGGTGCTGGCCTGCCGATTGCGACTCCGGCGGGTGACATGATTGTCAACATCGGTGGCGGCATCACCGAAGCCGCGGTCTTGAGCATGAGTACGATTGTCCGCGCTGAATCGGGGCGAGTGGGCGGTCTGCGCTTGGACGAGGCCATCATCAGCTATGTGCGGCGCAAGTATCAGCTCAACATCGGCCAGCCGACAGCTGAGGCGGTCAAAATTCAGATTGGCGCGGCGGTTCCACTGCCCACGCCGATGACGATGGACATCCAAGGGCGCGACGCCCGTACCGGCCTGCCGCGTGCCGAGCGCATCACCACTAATGAGGTGGTCGAGGCGCTGGCCGAGACGTTGGGGCAGATTGCGCAGGTGGTCAAGACGGTCTTGTCGGCCACGCCGCCCGAACTCGCTTCAGACATCATCGACCGAGGCATCGTATTGACTGGTGGCGGCGCGCTGCTGCGCGGAATCGACCAATACTTGACCATGCAGACCAGCGTCCCCGTGTATAAGGCCGAAAACCCGCAGATTGCGGTGGCGACCGGCGCGGGGCGTGCGCTGGAGGATACATCGCTCCAACGGCGACTGGTGCAGGGGTAGGGGATATCAGTTTAGCTCAACACAAAAGGCGCATCATCATGATGCGCCTTTTGTATATCACTAGCTAAGCGACTTGCTAATCTTCCAAGTAGTACGTCATGCGTTGCAGGCCGACCACGGGGTCGATGTACTGCACTTGGATATGTTTGGGGACAGTCAGGTTAATCGGCGCGTAATTGAGAATCCCGGTGATGCCCGACTCGACCAGCGTATTGGCGACCTCTTGCGCGTGTTGCACGGGGACGGCCAGCATCGCTAGGCGGATGCCCTTGTCTTGGATGGCCTGCTGCAACGCGGCCATCGGCTGGACCGTATAATCACCAATCTCTTGGCCGACCTTGGCCGGGTCGCTGTCGAACAAACAGGCGATGTGAAAGCCTCGGTCAGCGAAGCCCCGGTAGTGGGCGATGGCTTTACCGAGGTCGCCGACGCCGATGAGCGCCACTTCCCACTCACGGTCGATGTTCAGCACCTTGCGGAGCTTCTCTTGCAGGTACTCGATTTGGTAGCCGGTTCCCTGCTTGCCGAAGCCGCCAAAGTGTGACAGGTCTTTGCGAATCTGCGCCGACGAGATGCCGAGGCGCTGCCCCAGCTCGTGCGACGACGTAATCTCTTGGCCGTCGTCGGCCAAACGGTTTAACGCCCGCAGATAAATCGGCAGGCGGCCTATTACAATGTCGGGGATATTGTCGTGTCCGTTGGACGCCATGCGCCGTCGGCTCCGCGTGGTTTGTGAAATATTCTTCATGTGAAAACTATAACAGCTTTTCTTTATTTGTGCCAGCGTTCACGCAAGGGCGTGGATAAGTTGGGAGGAAAGGTGTTAGAATATAACAATGTTTTTGTCGAACAGATGTATTGTTAGCGCTATCGCAGAAATCGGGCAGGTGCAGCATGAGTTCAACCAATGGTACGGACGCCAGCACTAAGGCGCTGAAGGTGGTCCGGGACAGCATGTTGGACGGCCTGAGCCAGTTGGCCGATTATTTTGGCCTGAGCAAGGTGATGGGTCAGCTCTATGGGGCGCTGCTGCTGCACGGTGAGCCGCTGTCGCTGGATGAACTGATGGAGACGCTGGAAATTAGCAAAGCCAGTGTCAGCACCAACATCCGCACGCTGGAACACCTCGGCATGGTGCGGCAGGTGTGGACGAAGGGGAAGGGCGACCGGCGCAAATACTACGAGGCCGAGACCGACCTGCTTCGGATTATCAAGAGCATCATCACTGGGCGTGAGATGCGCGATGTCGAGCGAGCGCTGACGGTGATGCAGGATAACATCGACTTGCTCAAGAAGACCGAGGCGGTGATGAGCGAGGGTGAACAGCAGACGGCGGCGCTGTATGTCGAGCGCATCGCGCAGATTCAGGCCATGTTCCGGTTCGCGCAGTTGGTGATTACCTCGCTGCTGACGACCGTTAATGAGCTGGACTTGCAGACTATCTCGAAGGTCGATTTGGGTGGCAAGGAAGAGTAATCGTCCGTCAATTGTGATTGTGGGGTGGTATCGAAAACCTCACCCCTGCCCCTCTCCCTAGGAGAGGGGTTTTTCTTTATAGAGGTGGGAAACTATTGCGCTCTCCGGGAAAGGGCTGGTGGTGATTTGTGCCGCAGACGAAGCGTTTTATTGGTCTGCTTCGACCATGATGCAGGCGGCGGCC
>JALONW010000397.1 GCA_025454725.1 Anaerolineae bacterium | reverse complement strand
CGCCATCAATGTTTGGCGTGACAATAGCCGCCATAGCAGTCCACATACCAGCATGATCAGTCCCAACATACACACTTGGAAGGTTATGGTCGGGGGCAGGCCGGTCAATCGGCTGAGGATGGCGGGCAGCACGTTTAGCCAATGGATCATGGGGAAGTTGACCTCCTCATAATCCACATAGGGGTGCTGACCGTCCAGCACCTTTTGCCCCATCTCAAGATAAAGCCCAACATCGGGGTTGAGATGGTGAGGGAATACCAGAATTCCGCCCACGGTCATCAGCCCCATCAAGGCGGATAAGGCCAGCAAGGCCCGTTGGAGCAAGGTGGTCATGGATTAGGCGTTATCCCCTTGCGCACATAGATGCGAAAATCTTTATCAACGGCCAGCAGATCGTAGTCAGGTTCGATGACCTCGGCGAGTATGCCGCGTGCGGCAAGATAGTCGTGCAGTGACTGGAGGTACAAAGAACACGCGCTGCATTGCGAGTCGCGGATGATGACCAATGGTGGCTTATGTGTTCGCATGTCTTCAACAAAATGATCTAGGTATGTTTGCGCGTAAACTGGGACGACATGGGCTGGGTCTTCATAGGGCAGGCCGTTGTAACGGTAGTAGGCGAACCCAATCGGGTGCGCGACCGCATAGCGCGAGGCATGGCGGCGTTGGTTAATGGGGAGGAGCGGGTAAGCCGAGTCGGGGTTGGTATCAACTACCATGATCCGGTTGCCAGAGGCGCTGTAGGTGTGGATGTATCCGCTCAACCGCCAGAAGCCTGTCGAGACCATTGAACCTTCTGTATGGCTGTTGTTGATCAAGGTTACTGCATAGTAGAGGGATAAAAGAGGTAGTACCACGGTTATCCACCGCATCAGCCGAGTTGTTCTGTCAGGTTTCTGGATTGCTATGGTTTGCAGTTGATTCCCAATCAACAGTCCTACGGTGATGGTGATGCCTGTGTAGAATGGAACAGCATGGTAGCCCCAACCCTTACCCTGCATCATGTAGGTAAGCAGTCCCAGCACGGTGAAGGCCTGAAGCACAATGAAAATTTCTTTGGGAAATTTAGGCGAAAAACCTATCCTTAGCACCAAGAGGTTCATTAATACTAGGATGAATGTGGAAAACCACACTGTCAGAACCTGAAAGATCCGCAAAACTGAGGCCGATGGATATGCGCCATAACCGGCTTGCACATGGCCTAGGACCTCGACCAAACCCACCAACACATCAGGATTAAGCACGAAATACAGCCCATGCAGCGCCGCCACCAGCATGACACCGCCCACTTCCGGCGTCCAGATCGCCCAGCGGCGTGTACGTACCAGCCCAAGCAGTTCGACGCCCACGGCAATGATGACGAAGTAAGGCTTAAGGGAAACACCTATGCCCACCCAGACACCCAGCGCGAATGCGATACCCCCAGTCGGGGCATTGTCAGAACGCCGGAGAATCCGCAGTAGTATCCACGGGATAAAGGATAGGGCGAAAAGGTGTTCGCGTTGTCCCCAATCGTTGAACAAATATTGATTAAGCGCCATCAGGACCAGACATAACCCGATGAGATAGCCTGCCAACGGCTGTTCCATCCGTCGGGTTAAAACATGGCTTGTCCATACGGAGACGCCCAACAATGCAAAGACGAAAACGTGTACGAACAGGTGAGCTGGGACGCCAGTCAGCCGACCCAGCAACGCGGGCACAGTGCTGAGGAAATGCACCATTGGCAGGTTGATTTCCTCATAATCGACGTATGGGCGCTGACCGTCCAGCAGCTTCTCGCCCATTTCAATATAAAGCGCTACATCCGCGCTGACGAAATGCGAGTAGAGTATGACGATTAGTAGCAGCACGCCACCGATGAGGAGCGTCAGCCTGTGGATGGGTTGGTACAGGGTGGTCATGCCTTCTGCCACACCCCGATGACTGATCGGCCCAGTGTGTACAGTGTCAGCGGGTCGGTGAAACGCGAGACCGGAACCATCACCCGGTCCCAGAACAGGATTTGTTTCTCGGTCGGCTGGGAAGCGCGCAAAAACAGCAGGTTCGCCAGCGACGCCAGCAGCCCCACCGAGTCGAGGTGGAACGCCTTGACCAAGCGCACGCCCGGCGGGGTGATGTCGCGAATCATCTCGCGGGTGTAACGCCGGTAGTGGCCGATGGCCTTATCGAATGGGGTGTAAAGGAACTGATAAGCCGGGCTGAGAACGATCAAATGGCCGCCGGGGTTCAGGTGTGGGACGGCGCTGACCAGCTCCGCACGATCATCTTCGATGTGTTCCACCACGTCAATGTAGATGATGCTGTCGAAGGTCTCATCCGCCGGGAGCTGTTGAACGGTCGCGACGCGGAAATCGGTGTTGGGCGGGAATTCACCCGCCGTTTTGCGCGTGTTGAGGTCATCCACCATCTTGGCGTCTGGCTCAATGCCGACCCAGCGCGTGTAATCGGGCGTACACAGCACCTTGGTCGTCCCACCGATACCCGCGCCGACTTCCAGCACACTCTTACCGAGGTACGGCTTGATTTTGCTGCCCCAGTAGGTCTTCCAGTTCACCGCTTTAGAAAATACGTCGAGTTCTTCGCCGATGTAATCGAACTCAGCGTTGGTCTGTGCCGCCATGCAGCACCTCCTGTCGTCTAACCAAGTGGAGCATATCCCGCGCTGGCACGACCAACTGGTGTGTGCGGGTGTAGAGTAGGACAAAGATGCTCAAGCCAGAGAATAGCAGCATCTGAAGGATAAAGAGGGTTAAGAAGCCGACAGCGGTGGTTGCCCAGCCGGGAATCGCCAATTCAGTGAACAGCACGATGCCAACCACCAGCGCTATTCCTGTTCCTGCCAGCCCCATCAGTATGCCGACCATGATCAAAATGCGGGTGATGATGATGTCAAAGTAGACCGAAAGCGCGCTTAGGCCGTGGATGACGAGGCTGGTGAAGTTCATTTTGGAGCTACCGTCGTAGCGCCGCCCTCGGTCTACTGACAGACGTACCATCGGACGCTTGGAGCGCAGAAGCGTGGCCGCGAAATGATTCCACAGGTTGGGATCGTAGACCAACCCATCAAGATCGCTGAACGGCAGTAGGCAGAAGTTGCCAAAGTCGATGTTGAAGCCGACCAGCGCCCGAAACATCCGCTTGTACAGCACATAAAAACCCCGGAAGACCCGCGTCTCGGTGCGACGTGCGCGGCTGGCGACCACGATGGACGGGCGCAACTGGGCGCTGAAGGCCATAAGCAGTTCTGGCAGGGCGGCAGGGCGATCCTCGCCGTCAGCGTCTAGCACGATCACGGCCGACGGCGCTGCGCCGTTAGGATAGGCCGAGGCGGCAACCACCACCAAGCCCATCGCAATCGCCCGCTGATGTCCGACGTTGCGCCGCAGCCTCACCACTTCGACCCGCCTGAGCGCGCTCAGAAGGCCCAAGTCGGTCGGGAGACCTCTGTCATCGGTTGAACCGTCATCGACCGCGTACAGGTCGGCAGTATGGCCGTGCTGCGCCAAGACCGCCTCCAGCGCGGGGATAAGGTGCGACAGCGACACCCAGTCGTTATAGACCGGGGTGACGATGGCGAGGTGGAGCGCCCCAGTCATCTAGCGCCGCCGGGCCGCTTGGCTGAACGCAATCACAATTAGGCCGAGCGCAATCAAGATGGCGACGAACAGTGTTTGGCTGCCGCCACTGCCGTCCCCGTCAGCGGGTGGGGGGGCTGGTGTCGGAGTAGGGAGCAGGTCGAGCGCTTCCTGTGTCGCGGTGGCCGCCCGCGCTGTGACCGCCGCTACTGTCAGGTTGACGGTCGATTCGCTGGTGGCGGTCAGAACCAACCCCGCTTCTTCGGTCATAGCTTGGACGGTCATGGTCGCTTCGAC
>JALONW010000396.1 GCA_025454725.1 Anaerolineae bacterium | reverse complement strand
GTGCTGATGACTTGGTTCCAGATGGGCGCTGCACCGGTCAAGCCGGACGTATTGACCATCGGCGTACCGTCGCTGTTGCCGACCCACACCCCGACCGCGACGTTGCGGGTGTAGCCGACCGTCCAGTTGTCTTTGACGTCGTTGGTCGTGCCGGTCTTGACCGCCGAGGTAAAGTTGGTCCGCAGCGCCGAGTTTGCGCCCATCGCCGGGGTGCGCGAGGCGTTATCACTCATGATGTCCGAGATGATGTGCGCGATGCGCGGGTCGAGAACGCGGTTGGTGGTGCGGCTGCGGTTGACTGTCTCGGCGGTGGTGCGCCCGGTCGGACAGCTGTTTTCGTACTGGTAGACAATCTCGTTTTCCGAGTTGACCACACACAGTACCGCGACGGTCTCGACTAGCACGCCCTCGTTGGCAAAAGCGGCGTAGCCCCGCGTCAATTCCAGCGGGCTGACCTCACCGCCGCCCAGCGTGAGCGATAGGCCGTACAGCGCTGGGTCGGGGTTGATGCTGGTCATGCCGAAGCGCCGCATGAACTGGATGAGGTAATCGACTGCGACATTATGGCGCAGCGTCTGCACGGCAGGGATGTTGTAGCTGTTGGCGAGGGCGTAGCGCATCCGCATCGGGCCGTGGTAGATGGAGTCGTAGTTGCGTGGGATATAGGGCGGCTGACCGGGGATGCCGATTTCGGTGCGCGTGTCCCAAATGACCTCAGCGGGGTTCATGCCGCGTTCGATGGCGGCGGCGTAGGTGAATGGCTTGACGCTGCTGCCCGGCTGACGCAGGCCGATGGTCACATTGAAGCTGCCGTCAATCGATTCGTTGTCATAATCCGCGCTGCCGACCATCGCGAGAATTTCGCCGGTAATCGGCGCGAGGATGACCACCGCGCCGTTGGTGACGTTGTTCCCGCCGAGGCGCGCAATCTGGTCACGGACGACCGCCTGCGCCATGTCGTTGATGCGGACATCGACGGTGGTGTAGACCCGGTAGCCGCCCGTGGCGATTTGCTCTGGGCTGTAGCCGAGGCCGGTCATCAACTGCTCGAACTGGTCGCGGGCGAAGAATGTGAAGTGCGGCGCGTTCAGCGGCGTGTCTGGGTTGACGAGGGTGTAACCCTCGTTGAGCGCTTGGGCATATTCCGCTTGGGTGATGAAGTTCTCGCTCAACATTAGGTCCAGCACCAAACGCCAGCGGTCATAGACGGCCTGCTGGACGTTGGGGTCGGGGTTGAGCGGGTCAAGGTCACGCGGGGCCTGCGGCAGACCGGCCAACAGTGCCGCCTCGGGCAGCGTGAGCTGGTCAACCGACTTGCCAAAGAAGGTCTGCGAGGCCGCCTCGACGCCGTATGCGAGATTGCCGTAGTAGATTTCGTTCAGATACAGCTCGAGGATTTCTTCTTTGCTCAAACGCCCAGTCAGAGCGATAGCCAGCACAATTTCCTCGGCCTTACGTCCAGCGCTCCGCTCAAGGCGGTACTCGTAGTCGAACAAGATGTTGCGGACGACCTGCTGGGTGATGCTGCTGCCGCCCGCTGCGTCGCCGTCGCGCCGGATGTAATTGAGCAGTGCCAGCGTGGTGGCTGGGATGTCGATGCCGATGTTGGTGAAGAACTCGTCATCCTCGGTGGCGACCGTGGCGTTGATGAGGTGGCGCGGGATGCGCGTGTAATCGACCTTGGTACGCCGTCCCTCACCGATGAGCTGGTACAGTTCGCGCCCGTTGCGGTCGAGCAGGTAGGTGGTCTGGAACGAACGGTAATCGTCGATGTTGGCGAGGCGCTCATTCACGAGGTCGCCGACGCGGGCGTAGGCGATGCCGCCGACCAATAGTGAGAGCAGCGTAAAACCGCCGCAGAAGGTAATTGCCAATCCCAAGAAAATGGCGAGGCAGCCGGGACGGAAGCCCTTACGTCGCTTGGCGGGGCGCTGACTGGCGGCGTGCGGGGCATTGGACGCGCCGCGTGCCTGTCCGGGCGGCGGCGGCGAATAGCTCCCCCGCGCTGGGACGGTATTCATGGTCGGTTGGGTGGTCGGGCGGCGGAACTGACCATCAGAAGTGTTGGGGTTGGGCTGGGTCGGATAGCCACCTGCCGACGGCACACGCGGGACTTGAATCGTGGCGGGTGAGGGGGGCGGGGTGGTCGGGCGTTCATCTGGCGCGGGGTCGAGACCGCCCGTCCCAACCAACGTCTGCGCGTCGGGGCGGTAGGTCGGGCGCTTGGGCGGGCGCGACAGCGGCGACTCGTCGGCCTTGGGCAGATGGAAGGGGATATCTTGGTCGGTGTCACCTTCCTCGACCGGGCGCGGCGCGGGGCGCAGTTTCGAGGCCAGCACATCCGCTGGTATTTCGTCGGTGTCGTCCGGCTTCCTGACCGGCTCATCGATGTCGATGGTCGGTTCTGCGCCGCCGTGGTCCAGCGGCCTGTCTTGGGCGCGGATGACCGAATCACTCAGCGGCGGGTCTGCCGGATAGTCCTCGCTGCCCTCGGCTTTGGGCAGTCTGAATGGGAGGTCGTCGTCCTCGTCGTGCGAGGGGGGGATGTTGGGAGGGGTCATGGGAGATTTTTCTGGTATGGGTTGGTGGACTGCTGATAGCCCAAGTGTACCAGAAAGCGCGCCGCTGCTGCTGGTACGTTTGCCCGACGCGCCGAGTGGTGAAAGGGGCGGTTGGCGGGCGTTTACCATACGGTGGCTGTGACTGGGTTGGGCGCATCAGCTGCCCCCAACCCAGCCGCTTATCCGTCGTTTAAGCCGTCTCTGTCTCGGCGGTGCAGGCCACCTCAATCATGAAGTCCGCGCCGGGACAGGTAAAGTGGAATGTCCATGACCCCCAAGCGTGCTGGGGCGGCGCGATGGTCAGGCCGTCGCCGGTCAGGCGCTCATACACGGCATTGACGTTGGCCTCGGTCTTGGCGTCAAAGCCGATGTGAAACGCCTTGGGGTAGGCGGTCTTTCTGCCGCGCATCAGGTTGATGTGCATTCCGTGGCCGTCGGCCAGCACGCTGATGTTGTCGTTGTTGTCGTCGAAGGCATCGGTGTACTCGAAGTGCTTCTTCAAGAACGCTCTCGCTTCTGAGACATTGCGCACGGTCAAATTCACATGGTCGATTTGCATGGTGTTTTTCTCTTTGTCCTGCATCCGGTGTTTGCCACCCTGTTTAAGGTGATGCTATAAACTGTAGGTGCCATTTAGGGCATTATTCGCCCTAAATAAAATTCACTTTTGGAGACGACAGCATGTATTCACCGACTGCACGCCTGTTGGCCGTTTTGGAACTGCTGCAATCGCATAAACGCATGAGTGGAGCCGAAATCGCGCAGCGGTTGGAGGTGAACGCCCGCACGGTGCGCCGCTACATCACCACGCTCCAAGATATGGGCATCCCGATTGAAGGGGAGCGCGGACCGGCGGGATTCTATGAACTGGGTCGGGGGCATCGGCTACCACCGCTGCTGTACACCGAAGATGAAGCGGTGGCACTGTCATTGGGGTTGATTGTGCTTCGGGCGTTCCAGTTCCCAGTCGATGTGGTGGCACTAGAAGGGGCGTCTGCCAAGACCGAGCGCGTTATCCCAGAGGCGGTTTTCCGCCGCGTCCAGAGTATGCGCCATGCCATCGTTTTTAACCCCGGCCTGTACGGCATTCAGCCCCCACCGATGAGGGATAACCAGTTCATCATCACGCTGGCTTCAGCGGCGCAGGAGCGTCGGCGGGTTCTGTTGAGCTACAGTTCATGGTCTGGGGAATTGACTGAGCGCTGGCTGGACCCGTATGCGGTCGTCTACAACGACGGTTATTGGTACGCGGTCGGCTACTGTCACCTACGCGGCGATATGCGGACGTTCCGTATAGACCGCATACAGGGCGCTCAGGCGTCATCGG
>JALONW010000395.1 GCA_025454725.1 Anaerolineae bacterium | reverse complement strand
TGGATGCCCGATGTTCAAATTCACCAAATGACTTTTGCTGAGTCCTCGCACCCAGCGGTGGATGATTGGGTCAGCATGATGAGCCAAGTGTATGCGGCGCTCGCCCCAGATGATGTCCTGCGCTTGTTAATCGACATGAGCGCGTCGGGCATGATGCCGCTGATTTATTCGATGGGGCAGGGGAAACGTTTGGCTGATGGATTGGCCTTTCACCCGATGTCGCGGGTGGCGATGCTGCACCCGTCCGACCGTATTCGCCCGTTTGCCAACGCCATGATGAATACGCTCCGCATGGGGCATCTGCGGACACGGTTCTTTGATGTGGATGACCACGCTGGGGCGGTTGCGTGGCTGCGGGAGGGGTAAAATCTCTCCCATGACCTTCGACGCGCTTGCCCAAGACTACGACGTCGATTTCAGCGACCGACCGACGGCGCGCACCCTGCGCGGGCTGGTTCATGACCGTCTGCGCGCCCATCTGTCGCCCGGCGCGGCGGTCTTGGAGTTGGGCTGTGGGACGGGTATCGACGCGGCGTTTATGGCCGGTCTGGGCGCTCAGGTGACGGCCACCGACCCCAGCGCGGGGATGTTACACGTCGCCGCCCGTCGTGCCATTGAAGGGGTTAGGTTCGCCGCGCTGGATGTAAACGCACTCCCGTCAGATGGGTTCGGCGGCGCGTACCGGCTGGTGCTAGCGAATTTCGGCGCGCTGAATGGCTGCGGTGATTTCTCGGTGCTGGCGGCGTGGCTGTCGGACCGGGTAGCGCAGGGCGGCGTAGTGTGTATGGCGATTATGTCGCGCTTTTGTTTGTGGGAGACGGCGTGGAACCTGCTGCGGCTGAAGCCTCAGCGGGCGGCGCGGCGCTGGCGGGGTTCGGCCACCTTTGCCCCGCTCGGTGGCGCACCGATGACGGTACTCTATCCGTCCATCAGCGAGGTGATGCGGGCGTTTGCGCCCTATTTCGCGCCAGCCCGACCGCGTGGACTGGGGGTGGCGCTCCCACCGAGTGAGATGTTCGGCGTGGTCGAGCGCAGACCGTGGTTATCACGCCGCCTGACGGGGTGGGAAAAAGCGCTGTGGTCACGGGGGTGGGGCGCACCGCTGGCCGACCATGTATGGTTTGAGATGGTTAAACGTTAGGTGGGCGTAATTGACAGAGAGGCTGGCGCGTCCTAGACTCAAGGGGTAGGGGATATTGATTAAACCCATGCCCCCGTCGTGTCCGCTGACCAACCGAGTCTGAAAAAAAGGTGTCGCCATGACCACACATTACCTACATCCCCGCGTATTCAAGATTAACGTGGGTTTTTTGTTAAGCGCGCCGGTCGGCACCAGCCAAGACTCGACGTTTGAGTTCCCCGATGTGCGCGTGGCCGACGATGTGACGCTCCACTATCTGCGTGGGCCGCTGCGGATGAGCCGCACCAAAGAGGGCATCTTGGTACAGGCCACACTGCACGCCGGACTGGAAAACGAGTGCTACCGCTGCCTTGATGCGGTGGCGGTCGATTCGGTGGTGCTGGTCGAGGAGTTATTCGCCACCAATGGCGATGTCGATGCCGAGTTCCACATCTTCGATGATGCCATCATGGATATGGCCCCGCTGCTGCGTGCCGAAATCCTGATGAACACCGATGAGCGGGTACTGTGTCGTGAGGACTGTAAGGGGCTTTGCCCAGAGTGCGGCATCAACCGCAACCATCAGACCTGCACCTGCGATGAGGATAAGATTGACCCGCGCCTAGAGGCGCTCAAGCGACTGCTCAAGGCCGAATAATCGGGATGATAGACGCACAGCGGGGCGGCTGAGTTCATACTCATGCCGCCCCGCTGTGTTTTATGCTGTGTGGGTTAGTAGTACAGTTCGAAGTTGTAGAAGTCGCTTCGGTGGTTGAAGCCACTTGCGCCGTCACGGTCAATTAGGGCGCGCACCCGCACCGGGATGGTCCCGGTCAAGCCCTTGGGGAAGGCTTGATAAGGGACGTGCATCCAGTAATCTGTCCATTGGCTGGACGGGAAGTTGGGCGTGACTATTTCTTGGACGGTCAGCTCACCGTTGTTGCCGCAGTAGTAATCGTCGAAGGTGGGGTCGCATTCGACCAGCGAGCCGTCCTCGTAGTAGAAAAACAGCGCCACGCGAACCGGCACGCCTTCTGCGCCGGTTACGGTGAAGTCAGTGTAGGTACGGATGCCCTGTGCGCTGCTGTAGTCGCCGGTGGTGTCGAACTCCATCGTCGTAATTTCGATGGTGAAGTCTTGGGCGTTGGTGGTCGATGGCCCGCCGCTGCTGCTGCCGAAGTCTACCGAGAACGGCTCCAAGATGCTGGGGTTGTTCAGTGTGCTGTTGTCATTGGGGCCGACGTTGCCCTGCACCGTGAAGTCCACCGTACCGTTGAGACCGTCGGGGAAACCACTGTAGGGAACCCAGAACCAGTATTCCTCCCACTCCGTGTCATCGAACGATGGGGTGAGGACGGCCTGAACGGTAATCCCGTCCTGTGGCGAACAATATTCACGCGACATGTTTTCACAGCTTACCGGCGTCCCGTCTGCGTTGTAGTAGAACACGCCTGCGACGATTTCTTGGTCGCGGTAGCCGATGGCCTTGATGTGGGTATACACGCGCACGCCGGTCTCGCCACCTTCGTCAACCGCCACATCATATTCGATGTTGGTAATCTCGATGGACAGGCTTTGGGCGACGATACTGGGAGAGGTATCGCCCAGTGGATAGGTCAGTGTCACGGTATCGGTGATGCTCTGGCTGCGGACCTGTGCCAGCTCTTCGTTGTCGCAGTCGCGCATCGAAATATCATAATCGCCCGGTTCAAGCGGGAAGCGCAGCGAATCGCCTGCTTCTAGCACACGCTCGCCCAGTTGGTCATTGCCCCAACTGCTGGACGTAACGGGCGAAATGTAGAGATAGCAGATGTTTTCATTGGCGTTGTTCTGGATGACCAGCTCGGCGCTGGTAGCACTGACGATGCCGCTCTCAAAGGCCGTTAGCACGGTTTCGACCGCGATGAACGGCAGCACGCCGCCCAAGCGCCCCAGCGTGCGCTCCTCACTGCGAACCATGGTGGGGATTCCGAGGAACTGTCCCAACCCGTTGACGACGAGGCCGCCGGAATTGCCGGGTGAAATTTCGGCGTCGGTGCGATACCACGCCGGGACGCGCTGGTCGAACAGGTTGGCGTTTTCCACGCTGGTAATTGACCCCTGCGTGACGACGAGGTAGCCGTCACCGACACCGGGGTAGCCAAACACCCAAATGCGCTCACCCAGCGTAGTCTCGCGGGCGGCGTCTTGCAGTGAGGGCAGGTTCAAGCTGCCGACCGGAATGGGGTTTCCGTCCGGGTCGCGGTCGATTTGCAGGATGGCAAAATCGACATCGCGGAAGTCTTGGACGAGGCTGGCAAACCCGATGGGTTCTGGCAGCTCACCGACATCACGGGTGACGTAGACGAGGTACTGGTCTGCGCCCTCGATAACGTGGTGGTTGGTGTAGATGATGCCGGATGGGTCAACGATGGTGCCAGAGCCGATGCCGATGTCGTTTGACCCCTCGGTGTAGGCTTCAATGTAGACCACCGACTGCGAGATGCGTGCGATGTCGGCAGCCGTCAGGCCAAAATTCTCCTGTGCGGCGGTACTGCCCACCCCAACGGCCAACGAGAGCAAAAGTAGAAGAAAAACTGTCAGGCCACGCCGCATAAATGGAACTCCTCTGGTGTGTTGTGCTGCCGCACGCTTTCACGTTACTCAAACAACGATTATCACTTTGGATTATGGCACAAGTTTGTTTGTTTGGGGCGATTTTTCTGATCTGACCAAACCAGTCCAAAACCCATAGGTTATCTGGGATTGCCAGATATATACGGTGAGTACTCGTACACGAAAGGT
>JALONW010000394.1 GCA_025454725.1 Anaerolineae bacterium | reverse complement strand
CGCTACGACCAGCGCCGTCGTGAGGAAGAAGAGCTGCTGTCAGAATTGGCGATATTGAACGCCCTACAGGTCAGCCCAAAGCATATCGGCCAGATCAGCGATGAAGCGCTCGAAGGCTGGATTTACTACATGCGCGCGGCGCTCGAAGGCGACGACAAGGCGCTGGCGCGGCGCATCATTCAGCAGTTTGTGGCGAAGATCGTCATCAAAGAAGGAACGGGAACGCTCTATTACACGTTCCCGTTCCCGGATGATGCGTATATGCCTAGTTATCGAAACTTGGACCTGAAGGGATTCGAACCCTTGACCTCTACAGTGCGATTGTAGCGCTCTCCCAGCTGAGCTACAGGCCCGTCCATGCACATCATTGTAGGACGGGGTGGGGGCAAAGTCAAGTGGCGGGTGATGCCTGTCCACAAAACCACCCCTCCCCTACTGCTAGTCTACAATCTTCTGTTCAACGGCCAGCGCGACCGCCTGTGTACGGCTGGTCGTCCCCAACTTGCCGAGGATGCTGCTGACGTGATTCTTGACCGTTGAACTGCTGATGATAAGGCGCTCGCCGATTTCGCGATTGTTCAATCCTTCCTTCATCAACGCCAAGACCTCTAGTTCACGCTCGGTCAAGTCATGACCCAAGGCAGGTGGACGGGTCGTGGCGCGGATGAGGACCTGTGCGGCCTCCGGTGCGAGGGTAGATTGACCGGCGTGAGCGCGGCGGATGGCGTTCGCCAGTTCATCGCCTGATACGTTCTTGAGCAGGTAGCCAATTGCGCCCGCCTTGAGCGCGTCCTGCACATGCGCCTCATCGGTCAAACTGGTCAGCGCGATGACCTGCGTATGGGGACAGGCAGTGCGAATTTGGGCGGTCGCGGCAATCCCATCAAGGCGCGGCATCAACATATCCATCAGCACCACGTCTGGGCAGTTGGCGCGGCAGATGTTGACCGCCAGCTCACCGTCCCCAGCCTCTCCGACGACCGTGAGGTCTTCGAATTCTTCCAATAGGGTCAGCAGTCCCTTGCGTACCATGTAATGGTCATCAGCAATCAATACACGAATTTGGCTCATAGCGTCCTTTTATCCTTGTTCATGGGGTCTATTCTTATCTCTCAGTACTGTTACAGCGTTTATTATGGGCTGAGTCTATCGTTTGTGCCACATCACCGTGATGCGCGTACCGTGGCCGATGGCGCTCTCGATGGTCAGCGTCGCCCCAATAGACTCAGCGCGCTCGCGCATGATGCCCAAGCCGAGGCTGGTGGCCGCCACCCCTGACACGTCAAACCCCGTTCCATCATCGCTGATGGCGACCTCCACTCGGTTATCATGGTCATCAGCCAAGACCTCAACCTGCCGCGCATGGGCGTGTTTATCGATGTTGTTGAGCGCCTCCTGCACGATGCGGTAGAGCGCAATTTGCACGTCCGGCGGCAGCGGGGCAATCTCGGACACCGACATATGGAGGGTGAAGCGGCGGCGGTCTTGGATGGGTTTGAGGTACTGCTCAAACAACTGCTTGAGGCTGATGTTGGTCAGTGCAGCAGGACGCAGTTCCAACAGCAGGATACGCATCTCGGCCAGCGCCGTCACCGTTAGGTCATAGACCTCCTGCGTCAGCTCACGGGCGCGGGCGGGGTCCTTGTCCCAACGGCGCAGGGCAGTCTCGGCCATCGCCCGACAGGTGAAGAGCGTCTGGCTGACCGAGTCGTGCAGGTCGCGGGCCAGTCGTTGGCGCTCCTCAAACGCAGCCAATGCCTGTGACTGTTGGTAAAGGCGGGCGTTTTGGATGGCAATCGCGGCCAGCTTGGCGACCGCTGTCAGCCGACCGGCGTCCTCAGTGGTGAAGAACCCCGACCGTGTATCGAACACATTCAGATATCCGATGGTCTCGTTCTGCAAGCGGATGGGCGCGCCGAGGTAGCTGCGGATGTTGGCACGTCGGGCCGCCTCGCGGGTATCTGGGTCATCTTCAACCTGAAGGTCATCGACCAGCACGGCCTGCCCCGTCAAGCGCATCTGGTCGAGGTGGGCGCTGGGTTCGAGTTGGAGCTGGTGCGCCGCCTCCATCTCCTGTGTATCGCGGGCGGGGTCATTACGCTGCTGTGCGACCCACAGCCCGTCGGACTCGGCCATGACCACCGAGGCCGAGCCGTGTGGGATGAGGCGCTTGAGCTTGTTCAGCATCCGCCCCAGAACCTCATCAAGGTCGAGCGTGCTGCTGAGGAGTGCAGCAGTATCGCGCAGCGCCTCGGCAAACTGGCGCTGCTCGGCCTCAGCAATCTCCAGCCGCTTGCGGTCGGTGATGTCGGTATACTGCTCAATCCGCCCGCCCTCGAACATTCCATCACGGATGGGCTGGCTCCAGTGTTCCAGCCAACGCTCCTCCCGCGTGACGTCCGGTGTGACATGGCATTCAAAGCGGTCGGTGAACGCCCCGTTGCTGTAGGCGTCCAGCAAACGCTGGGCATAATCATCGGGGTCGGCAAACACACACTTCAGCTCAGTGTCGATAAGTAGGCGACTGTCCCGACCCAATAGACGCTCACGCGGGATGCCGAAGTAAATTTCGGTGGCCTCGTTGCACCACACCACATTGTACTGGCGGTCGAGAATGAGAACCGCCACCATTGAGGTATTAAACACGTCGTTGATGAGCGAACTGTATTCACGTTCGCTCTCGCGTACTTTCGTCTCAATGCGATGGCGCTCAATGGCGTATCGCAGGGAACGCATCAACAGGCGGGCGTCCACGTCGGTTTTGGGCAGGTAGTCCTGAGCGCCTATCTGGACGGCGCGCAGACCGAGTTCCTCGTCGTTGTTGCCGGTTAGGACGACCACTGCCACCTGTTGGTTGGCCTCGACCACCTTGGTGAGCGTCCCTTCCCCGTGGCTGTCAGGCAGCGACAGGTCAAGCAGCACGATGTCAAACGGATGCTCGGTCAACAGCACCAACCCGTCGCGCAGGGTACTGGCGTGTTGAACACGCACGCGCTGACCGGGGTCAGCAAGCAGCATTTCGCGGATGAGCCGGGCGTCGCCGGGGTTGTCTTCAATCAACAGCAGTTGGATGGTAGTGGTAGACTGCGGCATTCAACGACCCTCTCCACACTGGTGGAACAGGGCGTATTGTACGCGAGAAATACTAAACCACCGTTATAACCAGCCTCTGCCTAGACAATTTTCAGACAAAATCGAGTGTCTGCGGCTAATCATCATCTCGTGAGCGGCGCGACGACGAGCCGAAGAAGCCCGTCCCCCGGCGTGGGTTGGGCCGGTCGAGTCCCAGCGGGCGGCGCTGCACGAGGAAATCGCGGTCAGCGGTCATCTGCACCGACAGCGTGTCAATGGAACGTTCTAACATGTCGAGCGAGACCTCGGTCAGGCGCTCACGGGCAGCCAACATGCGCGCCGCCAGCGCCGCCTCACGCACGAACGCGCCCGGCTGACCGACCAGCCGGTCGATGACCGCAATGTGCGCGTCTTCCCACTGCTCGGCCATATAATGGCGCAGCATGTCCTCGGCCTGCGCCGCGTCTTGGATGGTCGGGATGACGTAGATGCGGTCAAGCCGACCGGGACGCTTGGTGATGCGCTCGTCGATAGCCTCTGGGTAGTTGGTGGTGGCAATCAGCAGCGACCCCTTAGGGTTGTTGGGCGATTCCACGCCGTCCATCACGTTGAGGATGCGCGCCTTGTCGTCGCCGTGCAGGTAGGCGTCGATTTCCTCGACAATCAACAGCGTCGGGTACTTGGGTCGCGGTCAGTGCCGCTGACGTAGACGACCACGCGCCCTTGCTCAATGCAGTGCTTGGCCAGCGCCGCGCACAGCATGGTTTTACCCGTCCCCGGCACACCGGCCAACAGCAGCTTGCGGAACGGGGCGAGCTTGAGCTTGCGGTAAATCTCTACGCCGTCCTCAAAAAAGCCGTCCACATCGCTGATGAGCTGCTGCTTGAGGTCGGTGGGCAGGATCACATCCGGCCACGAGACGGTTGGGTCGAAGGAGGCATCCATCCCGCCGATGATGTACACATCGCGGCGGCGCTGAATTTTGGGGCGGACGGCGCGAGCGCACAGCCCCTCGAACTGCGCCCATGTCTCTAAGCGGTCGGGCGGCACGATGGCG
>JALONW010000393.1 GCA_025454725.1 Anaerolineae bacterium | reverse complement strand
GAACGAGTTTTTCTTGTTGCGGTCCATCTCTGTGTGCTTGATTCCCAGCGCATCCAAGACTTTACGCGGCTCGTTGACCACATCGTTATGCCGACCGAGGTAGCACGGGTCGTGGAAGGTGACGTTGGGGCCTTTGGTCGCGTTTTTGGCGCTGAGGGGGAGCTTGCCCGCCGAAATCAGTTCGTCAATCAGTTCGGTGTGGTGGATGGTCTCGTAATCGCCGCCAAACTGGTGATATTCCTTGCCGATATTGTGATAGCAGTGCGGGCAGGTCACAACGATGCGCGGCGGCTTGGCGGCGTTAAGCGTCTCAACGTTCGCCATCGCCATCCCCTGATAAATGTCCTCGCGGCCAGCGCGGCGAGCAGCGTCGCCGGTGCAGGTCTCGGCCTCACCCAGCACCGCAAAGTTAACCCCGGCTTTATTCAAGATTTTGACGAGGGCGCGGGCAGTCAGCATAGCGCGGGGGTCGTAGCTGACAGCGCAGCCGGTCCAGTACAAAATATCGTAATTAGGGTTCTCTTCCACCGTCGGGACGGGAAACTCGATGCCTTTGGCCCATGCGAAGCGGCTTTCTGGGCTTCCCCACGGGTTACCCTGACGTTCCATCCCACGGAAGGCGACTTCCAACTGTTCGGGGTACGATGCTTCCATCATGGCTTGGTCGCGGCGGATATTGAGGATGTCGTGCATCGGTTCGTTTCCGACCGGGCAGATATCGACACATGCGCCGCACGAAGTACACGCCCACACCGCCGACTCGCTGATTGCCAAGCCCAACAGCAGCGGAGCCGGTTCGCCTGCCGCGTAGCCGGATTGGTCATCGCGCAGCAGATAGCGTTTGTTGATTTCCAGCGCCGACGGCGACAGCTCCTTGCCGGTCACGTAGGCCGGGCAGACATCTTGGCAGCGGTTGCACTGGATGCACGCGAAGCTGTCGAAGACATTGGTCATCGGCAGGTCGAAAAGGGTCTTTGCACCAAACTGCTCGACATTTTCGTCCTCAAGGTCGAGCTTGTCCATCTCGCCGAGGCTGGTCTTTTCGGGCTTGGTCAAATAATTCAGCGGGGCCATGAACAGGTGGGCGTGCTTGCTCTGCGCGAAATAAGGGGTAAACAATAAAATACCGCCCAGCGCAACCCACCAGAAACCGCTCCGCATGAGCATCAAGCCATCCGCGCCCAGACCACCGAAAATCGGTGAGACAGCGGAGGCAAACGGCATGAAAATATCGAAGCTGCCGTGCTGCGCGACCGCGACCGCCTCACCCAAGAAGCGCGCTCCGACGTGCAGCAGGATGAACACTGCGACAATCACCGAGTCTTGACGAATGGCACCCGCTGCGACTTTCGGGTGCAGCAGCACGTTGTCGTGAAAGGTCAGTTCTTTCTTGGCGGGCAAGATGAAGCGCCGCACGAGGAAATATCCCACGCCGACCAAAACGGCCACGCTGAACAGGTCAGCCAGCAGGCGATAGCCATCATAGAGGACGCCGAACTGCTTGAGAAAGTCTTCAAAGCCGGGGATGAACCCCCACAGCACGTCCAGCGCGTTGACCAGAAAATAAAACGTGAAGCCCCAGACCACGGCGAGGTGGAATAGGCTGCTCACGCGGCGGGTCTTGAGCGTGGTCTTCTGCGTCAGGTAGACGCTGAGGGCGTTCAGGGCGCGCTTGGGCAGGTTGTTGAGCGCCAGCTTGCCCTGCCCGCGCCCGATAATCTGGGCGACTTCCAGCAGTCCCTGATAGGTCGCCCCGATGGCAATCAGCGCCAGCAAGATGAAGGCCATCTTTTCAAAGGTCGTTAACATCGCTAAGTCCTTGCTTTAATTTAGGCTAAAACTTTTGCCCTAGTGTACCTGATAGGCGGGACAGAGGCAAAACACCAGCGCATAAAAACCACCCCATCGTGGGTTTGACGACGGGGTGGTTTGGGGAGGGTCGGTCTAGTTTCTAGGCGTTGTCTGGGACGGCGGGCGGTTTGATGCCCTTTAGCATCCCAGCGATGGACAAATCTTCATCGATGTCCGGCCAATGGATACCCACCATGCCTAATTCATAGTGACGGAGCGCCTCTGGTGAGGCAGACGCAAGGCGTGGATACCATGTCAACGGGGTAGCAATCTGTCGTCCATCCGCCAATGTGACGCGCAAAAATCCGTCGATAACTTGGACATCGGTTGGGCGGTCTGCTGGCAAGGGTTGGGTCATGGGTTATTCATCCCTCCCAAAAAATTCATTCCATGCCTCTATCAAGTATGCTAGATTATCTCGAATATGGCGCTCGATTTGACGTATTTGTGTGCTATTGAAACCATAACTCCGCTCCAATGCTACTGGATTTAACCAGAATTTAGCTTCTCCATCACCAGATTGTACGTGAATATGTACGGGTTCCAATCCTTCATTGGAATAGAAGAAAAACCTGAATCCACCGATACGCATCACAGTGGGCATAGTACCCCTACCCTCCGAACGCCTCGGCGAAGAACTGCGCCAGCGCCGGGTACAGCGTCTTGAGGTTATGGGGCTTGAGGATGCCGTGTCCCTCGTCCTCGAAGGCCAGCACGCTGTACTCGACACCCGCCTCGTCCAGCGCCGCCTTGACCACCCGCACATTATCGAGCGTCACGTTGGGGTCGTTCATCCCCTGCACAATCATCAGCCGCCCTTTGATGTTCTTCACAAAGTTAATCGGTGACGCCTTGTGATACTTGTCCGGCACTTGGTCGGGGCGGCCACCCATCATCTCCTCAGAGTACGGGCGCAGGTCGGGGCGCGTAGTCTCGTAATCGACCACGAGGTCGGTCATGCCGCAGACTGGGGCCGCCGCCGCAATCCATTCGGTCGGCGTGTGAGTAATCTGGAACCACGACGAATAGCCGCCGTAGCTTGTGCCGGTGATGCCGATTTTGCCCGGCTGGGCGATGCCCGCTTCAATCAGGGCTTTGGCGGCGTAGGCGATGTCTTGCTGCTCGCGCCCGCCCCAGCCATCTTCCTTAATCGACTCGCGGAACGACAGGCCGAAGCCGGTGCTACCCCGGTAGTTGGGCAGCAAGACGTTAAAGCCCTCGCTGACGTAAAACTGCACCTCGGCACTGACCGATTCGGCGGCGTGAGCGGTCGGCCCGCCGTGGATATAAAGGATGGTGCCTCGTGCAGGCTGGGTGCGCGCTCGGTACAGCCACCCCTGAATCTCCAGCCCATCGACCGACTTCCAGCGAAAATCTGACGCCTCCGCCAGCGCCTCGCGGGCGACCTTCACGCGGTCCCACACCCGTGCTACGCTCATAAATTCCTGTGGGTCGGGGCTGGCCGGGTTGACGCGCACGATGTCGGTCGGGCTGGTCGAACTGGCATAGGTCGCCAGCCAGTAGCCGCCACCGACTGGCGCACGCAAGTTCAGGTTGCCGGGGATGGTTGGAATAGGCGTCTCAATGCCTAGATTCGGGTCGAGGCGGCTGACGCGCAGGCGGGCATCCACCCATTCTTGCACGACAATCAGCGGCCCAAACCCTTTGACCTTTGGCGCGAACGCCCCTTCGATACTGCGGTCGAGGTCGTCAATCAGCCAGCGCAGTTGGTCGCTTTCCAGCTCATACACCCCGACGCGGTTATGGGTGGTTGCCTCACCCGTAACGACCACGCTGTGCGAGTCCAGCCACGTCCCAAATGATTTCTTGTCGTCGCCGAGGTTGACGATTTCACGGTCGTGGGTTCCGTCAATGTCGCATACCCAGAGCTGCCAGCCGCTGGCGCTGCGGTCAAGGCGGTTGTACAGCACATGTGTCCCGTCTGGGCTAAGTTCGGGGATGATGTAGCCGCCCTTCTCAGTGCGCGTGAGCTGGTAGCGTTCGCCCGTGTGCAAATCTTGGCGAATAATGGCGACTGTCTCGGTCTCTTGCAGCGTACCGAGGTCAAGGTTGGCG
>JALONW010000392.1 GCA_025454725.1 Anaerolineae bacterium | reverse complement strand
GATTGACGGTGCGGACGGCGGGCTGGACGGTCGGGCGGGACTCGGCGAACTTGCGGATGACCTCGGCGTGCGGCTTGAGCGACCCATCTGGGCGTACCAGCCCGAAATGGCGCTCATGCTTCGCGCCGTTGGGGTCGCAAGGCGGGACATCCCACAGTTCTTCGACGTAATCAGCGTAGCACCACAGCAGCGCGCCGGGCGAACCGACCTCCACCAGCTTGGGCAGCACCCCGCCGACGTATTCGGCCATCTCGGTCTCGCTCGCCATGAACTGCTTACGCGGCCAGCCCCGGTAGCTCTCCCACTCCCAGATTTCGGAGTCGCGGCCTTCCGGCGCGGTGCAGCCGCCCCATTCCTCGGCGAGGCAGGGTTTCCCGCTAAGGGAAGCGGTCAGCGCGCACAGGTAGGGGACGAAATCGGGGTCGAGATTGTGCTTCGCCCACGGCGCATACATCGGGTAACCGTGCATGACGGCAATATCGGTCTCGGCGAACACCTTATCGACGTTCAGGCCGTTGTCGGTCATCAAGCTGTCGGCGTGCAGGCCGCAGGTTACATCATGGACGTGGTCGATGTCCTTGATAAGGTCGCGCATGTCGCGCACCCACTCACGCCCGGCCTGCGCGCTGTGCGGGTGGGCAAATAGGTCAGGTTCGTTGCCGAGGTTCCACATCCAGATGGCATCGTGGTCTTTATAGGTGCTGACCACGGTCTTGAGCAGCAGGCGCGAAGCGCTGAGGGCTTCGGGGTCGTGGAACATGTTGCGGTATTGGCTGTCCACGATTTTACCGCCGCTCATGACCTGCCAAACGTGCGGCGAAGCGGGCTGTGCGTCTTTATCCAGCAGCCACGACGGCGACCAGTTGGGGCCGCTCATGTGGCCAGTGAAGAAGGTCACGTCCAGCTTGAGGCCGTTCTCGGCGGCGATGTCACAGACCGTGCCGAAATCGCGCAGGCGCTCCGGCGAGACGGTGGTGCTGGTTGGCTGCCAGTCGTCCCACAGCAGGAACAGCCGCACCACGTCCATGCCAATGCTGGCGATGACGCCAAATTCCTCGCGTACTTCGGCGGCCTCAAAATTCTGCCACCAATACATGGCCTTGCGGCGCGGCCAATAGTTGACTCCCAAAACAAACGGTTGGCTCATAGCGGCGCTTACTCCTCAGAAGGTGGGATGACGTAGACGGTCATAGATTGGCCGGGAATGGTCAGGGTTGAGCCGTCTGTGACGGCCACCGACTCGACCTGTTCGGCCTTGATGTCAGCAGTGTAAAGCCAGACCTCGGCATCGCCGCCGGGGGTGAACCCGTTCAGCGACAGGGTGGGGGTGGCCTCGTCGGGGCCGAGGTTGACCACCATCAGCGTGAGTGTGCCATCTTCGCGTTGGGCGGCGTAAATCGTCACGTCTTCCGTGGTTGATGTGGCGTCGAGCAGTTCCGTTCCGAAGTGGCGGTACATATAGTAGGTGTAGGCGGTCGGGCGCACATCGAAGCTGCCGAGTAAGCCCCAGCCCCGGTTTGCGCCGCCCTGCACGTCCCAGTAAGCGACAATTTCGACTTGGTTGCGAATGAGGCGACCAAGGGTATCGCCCAGCCAGAGCGCATTGTAGAACGAGTCAAGCGAGGCGGGTGTGCCAACACTGTTGGCCGAATTCGAGTTAATCTCGGTGACAGCGATAGGAATATCACGCCCAGTTACGTCGCGAATGAGGCGGCGCAGGTTGGGAAGGGAAATGTCCCATTCGTCGTTGATGTTGCGGAGGCTGTCGGTGTCTGCGCCGCGACCCGCGCCAAAACCGGGGTAGGGATAGCGGTGAATGGCGACATAGCCCAGCATATCGCCGTTGGCGCGCAGGAACTCGACCATCCAGTCATTGCCCTGTGCGTCAAGCGGAGAGCCGCCCAATTCACCCGGCAGGTATTCGATTTCACCGTCTTCATAGCTCAAGATGACGTACTGGGTGATGTCCGGGCCGACAAAGATAATATCGGGATCAACTTCGAGCATGGCCTCAGCGATGGCGCGCCACTCGCGGTTGAGATCCTCGGTGGTGTAGGTTTCGACATCCATCAGCGCGACGAACAGATTCGGCTCGTTACCGATGCTCCAGTAGCGGATGTTGTAGTCTTTTTCGACGTTGGTATATCGCACGATGTCCGCAGCGGCTTCTGGCGTGCCGCCTAGCAGTCGCACCGAAAGGGCAGGTTCTGCACCGACGGCGCGGCTCTGCAACACGAACAGATCGATGATGTTGGTGCGAAGGTCCACGATGTCGGTGTCGCCGCCGCCGAAGCGCATATAGCGGAGTCCGAGCGCTTGCGCCTCCTCTATCAGCGAGCCGGGGATGACGGCATATAGGTTCATGTTAGAGCCGTAGACGTAAGGGCTGATTGGCCCCAGTGATTCGCTGGCATCAACGGTGAGGGTGTTCTCGGCCTGTTCCTGCGCCGATGTAACCGGAGCGAGGGCAGATAAGACAAGGAAAAGAGCTAAGACAAAGAGTCTCATGGGAGGGGAACCTTCCATCTTTTTTTGAGTGATGTGTGTTGAGAGATAAGTGATGGGTCTAAAGTCTAGTAGAAAATGTCTAACCAAATACCTTCGCCAATTTTGTGACCAGCGTTTTATTTCTCACCCCGATTCATGCTGAATCGGGGTGAGCGGTGAGGTTGGTTTACTTGTCCACGCCGGTGATGACGACGCCGCGCATGAAAATCTTCTGGGCGAAGATGAAAATCAGCAGCGGCAGCACCATCGCCATCAGCGAGGTCGCTTGCACCAGCTCTGGACGCGGGCCGTACTGGAAGTTGAAGACCTGTACGCCGACCGAAATCGGGACGAGTTCGGGCTTACCCAGCAGGTAAATCAGCGGGCCGAAGTAGTCATTCCACGCGAACAGGAAGTGGAACAGCCCGACTGAGATGATGGCCGGCCATGCCTGCGGGATGATCACGCTGATCAACACGCGGAAGGGGCCAGCACCGTCAATCATAGCGGCTTCGTCCAGCTCACGCGGCAGAGTCATGAAGAACTGACGCAGGAGGAAGACGTTGTAAGCGTTGGCGAAGAAGTGCGGGACGATCAGCGGGAGCCATGTGCCGGTCCAGCCAATGCTGGCGAAGAAGGCATAGGTCGGGATGAGCGTCACTTGGCTGGGCAGGATGATCGTGCCGATTAGGGCGATGAACAGCACGTTCTTACCCGGAATGGGGAAGCGAGCGAAGGCATAGGCCACGCAGATGCTGGACAGCAGCGTGCCGACCAAGCCGATCATGGCAATCGCCAGCGTGTTGAAGAACAGGCGCGGGAAGTTGATCAAATCCCATGCGATGCCGAAGTTCTCGAAATGGAAGTCCAGCTCGTAGGCTTGGTCGAGCGTGCGCCAGCTTCCTTGCCAATTGATAAGTCCCGCGTCGGGGTTGGCAGGGTCGATGAAGTCACTGTCTTGGCGGCCACGGCGTATCAGCGCCAATTCTTTAACCGTGCCATCTTCCTGCGGAACCTCAAAGATGTCGTAGGGTTCGGCGTCCTCACCTTCCAGCGCATAGGTGAAGGTGCGCGGCGAAAGCGGGAGGATATTGCTGTCGGTACTGCCAGTAATCTGGTCGGTGCTTTTGACGGCGATTAGTGCCATGTTGCCGAACGGCAGGAGGTAGGCAAGGGCGAAAACAAAGGCCAGCATGGTAATCATCGCCTTGACGGCGAACTTGCGGAGCTGGACGCTGTAGAAAGGTGAAGTATTAACGGCGTTAGACGTTGTGGTCTTGGACGGTGAAGTGATAGCGGCCATGATGGTCTAAGAATCCCCGCTGGCGTAATAGACCCACCGACGAGAGGTGGCGAATAATCCGATGGTTAGGACGAGCGCGATGATGAAGATGAACCACGCTTGGGTGGCTCCATAGCCCATGTCGGAGAAGGTGAAGGCCGTCTTGTA
>JALONW010000391.1 GCA_025454725.1 Anaerolineae bacterium | reverse complement strand
CGTTGCAGCGCGTCGAACACATCATAGCCCGACACGTTAGCAGGCAGCATCAGGTCAAGTAGGATGAGGTGTGGCCGGAAGGTCTTAATCTTGGGCAGGGCGAGTTCTGCAAACCCCCAACGGTCAAACTCAACCGTGGCCCCGGCCTGTTCGAGCAAAATACGCACTACCCCCCGGTTACGTGCGTCGTCTTCAACATAGAATATGCGTTTGCCTTGCAGATCTGTCATGATGAGTACACTTTCCTTGCCTTGTCGATCATTGGATGGGCTTACAGATAAGTTCGTGGGCGGACGATACCCTATAAGGATACGTCTAATCGCCCTATATATAACAATAAGTTTAAGCGACCACCGTCCCACCTGCTATATCAACGCCTTAACTTTCGGTGGTTTAGACAATCTCTTCACAACCTAACGGGCGGATGGACGGCGCTTAACCTACCATTACGCCCAGTTTGGCCGCAAATGGGGTATCATCATCTATAGATGTCAGAAAATGTGGGGCTTTTGCCGATGCGGATACCAACCCTCCTGCTTTTATTACTGGTTTTATTTGTCGGTGGTGCAGGGGTAGCGTCAGTCGCACAGCAGCCCCCAACCCCCGACCCGACCAGTGTCGCTGGAACATTGCAAGCGCTGGTGGATGAGCGCTTTACCGCCACCGCCGCAGCCCAATTCGGCCTAACGCAAACGGCAGTCTCTGGTGAGAGCCTCGAAAGCACCGCCGACGCACTGTTCAACCAAGCGCTAACCGCCACCGCCGACTCCATTAGCCCGACGCCCAGCGCGACCTTTACGGCATCAGCCAGCCCAACCCTCTCGGCCACGCCGACCGCTACCCTGCCGCCCACTGCCATCCCGACCGGCCTTCCTGATGATGTCACCGCGCTGCTGGACGATGCCTATACCGCGTTGGCAGAAGGGCGCTACCGCCCCGCTCGTGAACTATTCACACAGGTCATCGAACAACAGCCGGGCGTTGCCGAAGGCTATATCGGGCGCGGGTTCGCGCTGATGGAACAGAGCCTCTACCGCCAAGCGCTGACCGACATCCAACAGGCCGCTACGCTGGCTGGGGATGACGATACCTACACCCAGTACCTGCTGGCAACGGTCTACCACGCCACCCTCAACTATGAAGAGGCGTTGGCGATTATCGATACGCTCATCGGGCAGTTTCCGCTGGTAGAGTTCTACATCCTGCGCGCCGAAATCCACGCCGATATGGATAATATTGAAACGGCCATTGCGGATTACACCACCGCGATGTCGCTGACCTTGGACTTCATCGACATCAGCGGTTTCTTTATCTTCCTGCTTGAGGAGACGGACACCTTCGGTGATGATTGGTTCAACGACGCCGCTGGGTTCTACGGGGCGCTGGCCGTCGGCATCGGGAACACCCTTGAGGGCAACAGCTTCGACGCGCTCCAGAACTTTGATGAAGCGCTGCGGGTGGCTGGGCAAGGCGGCGGGCTAAACGGTGGCGGCAGTGCCAACGCCCCCACCCCGCTGCGCGTACAGTATGAGCCGCCGGGTGTGGACAGCCCATTCCCGGTCGAATGGGTGTATTACCACCGCGCCCTACTCCACTTCAACCAAAACGAGTATGACCTCGCCCGTGCCGATATTGACCGTGCGCTGGCGATTGCGCCAGATTTCCCCTATACACAGATGTTGTCGACCACCCTCTTAGGGTATGAGGGCGACACTCAATCGGCCTATGATGGGCTGCTGGCAGTTGCCAACGCCAATCGGCATAACCCCAGCCTCCTGCGTGAGGTCGTGTCCGGCGCAAACCGAATCACGCTGTTCGGCAGCTATCCTCCTGAACTAGTGAGCCTTTACCTGCAAGCTATCCAGTTCCGGCGTGTAGCGCTGTCGCCCAGCGCATCGGGTGAATATTTCATCCCCTACATGGACGAGGGATGGGTCTATAGCGTTGCACTGGAGGGTGAACCGGGAGACACTTTACGCATCAACGCCGAAGAAACCGGTCAAAACTACATCGACCCACTGATTGCCGTGGTGGCAGGCGGTGAGACACTGGGCGCGGACGACGACGGCGGGGATGGGCTGGACAGCCAACTCACCATCACGCTGGGCGATGAGCCAGCCACACTCCTCATCGGCAGTTACTCGCTGGGCGAACCCGCACAGCTCACCGTCTCCATTGAGCGTGAGGTTGGGCGCGGGCGCTTCGAGCCGCTGCTGACCTTCACCCCCAGCCCCAGCCCCAGCCCGACCACTGCCCCAACCCGCGGCGGTCAATCGCTGGGCGTGCCTTCAACCCCTACCCCAACCGACATCAGCGCCGACCCCGGTACTGACGAGGGGCCGAGTGTGTTCTTAACCATCACTGCTATAGCGCTGACGCTCAACCCAGAGACGCCAACCGTCACCAGCACCGACCCCGGCACCTCAACCGCCATCTCACAGACCCTCGACGCGGCTATGTCGCCAACCCGCACCCCACGCCCGACGCGCACCCGCGCCCCAACCGTCACCCACACGCCGGTCGAGTCGTACACGCCGACCGTACGCCCGACCCGCACCCGCGTCCCGACAGCCACCGCAACTCCTTAACCGCAGCCACCTAACCAGATGACACACCGGGCGTGTAGGGCTATCCCTACCGCCCGTTTTTTTCGACACACAGGTCGAGGCCAATCTCATCCCCATCCCATCTGGGAGCGGTCACATAAACACAAGATGTGTTTTCGTAATGGTTTGTCCTACCTCAGTACCGATAAAACAGCCCTAACGCAAAGAAATCAGAGCAGTTCGCTCAGGGTTTTTGCCCAAAATGGCTTTATGAACCCAACTCATCTTGTTTTAGCATTCCTTTATGAATGTTTTCGTTTCGAACTCATATCACGCCCCTATCGTTTGAGCTTGAAGGTGTATTTCCACAAACATCTACTAACCTAGGGGTCTTAACCATGCGTAAACTGAATGTACTTGTTTTACTGTTGGGGCTGCTCGCCATCGGCCTCATGCCTGCCGCCGCGCAGGACCAAGACATCGTGGACATCGCCGTCGCTGACGGGCGCTTCACGACACTGGTGGCCGCCGTCACCGCCGCCGATTTGGTCGATACACTGAAGAGCGAGGGACCGTTCACCGTCTTCGCCCCGACCGATGACGCCTTCGCCGCCCTGCCGGAAGGCACGGTTGATGCACTGCTGGCCGACATCCCGGCACTGACCAATATCCTCCTCTACCACGTCGTTTCGGGCGCGGTCTTGGCCGAGACGGTCGTCACCCTTGAGTCGGCCACCACCGTTCAGGGCTTCGATGTCAAGATTTCGGTGGTTGATGGCAACGTCTTTCTCAACGACACCGTACAGGTCATCGTCACCGACATCGTGGCCTCCAACGGGGTCATCCACGTCATCGACGCCGTGCTAATCCCGCCGCAGTCGGTAACCAACAGCGGTTCTGAAACGCTCAACTTCCGCGCTGGCCCCAGCTTGGACAGCGCCGTCCTCGGTGGTTTCCCTGCCGGTGCAGTGGGCGCAGCCGTCCGCCGCAGCGCCGACGGTGAATGGGTAGAAATTGAATACCGCGGTCAGACCGGTTGGGTGTTCGCGCCGTTCACCACCATCAGCGGTGACATCGAGTCGCTGGAAGCCGCCCCCGGCACCATCGTGGACATCGCTGTCGCTGACGGGCGCTTCACCACACTGGCGGCCGCCGTTACCGCCGCCGATTTGGTCGATACCTTGAGCAGCGCAGGACCCTTCACCGTATTCGCCCCGACCGATGACGCTTTCGCTGCCCTGCCGGAAGGCACGGTTGACGCGCTGCTGGCCGACATCCCTGCCCTGACAGACATCCTGCTCTACCACGTCGTGGAAGGCGCAGTGCTGGCCGAGACCGTCGTCACCCTTGAGTCGGCCACCACCGTTCAGGGTTCGGATGTGACCATCTCGGTTGTGGACGGCAAC
>JALONW010000390.1 GCA_025454725.1 Anaerolineae bacterium | reverse complement strand
ATATTTTCGCTCCTGTGTGGGACTGTTTATGAGGCCAGCGCGAGCTGTTCGACGATCGGGCCGAGCGCCAGCGCGGGGAAGAAGGTCAGCGCGCCGAGGATTAGGACGACCGCCACCAATAAGACCACGAACAGTACACCGTGGGTCGGGAACGTCCCCACCGACGGCGGCGCGGATTTCTTGGCGGCCATGCTCCCGGCAATTGCCAGCACCGGCAGGATGACGCCAAAGCGTCCGACCCACATGCAGATGCCTAGCGCGAGGTTATAAAAAGTGGTATTCGCGTTCAGGCCAGCGAAGGCACTGCCGTTGTTGCCCGACGCCGAGGCGAAGGCGTACAAGATTTCGCTCAGGCCGTGCGCGCCTGCGCTGGCGCGGTTGGACAGCCCGTCCAAGGTGATGGTTGCCAGCGCCGACCCCAGCAGGATGCACGCGCTGGGCAGCAGCACCGCCGCAATCGCCAGCTGGATTTCGCGCACCTCGACCTTCTTCCCCAGATATTCCGGCGTGCGCCCGACCATCAGCCCGGCGATAAACACCGTCAGCAGGACAAAAATCAGCATCCCGTACAGACCCGCCCCAACGCCGCCGAAAATCACCTCACCCAGCATGATGTTAAGCATGGCGATGCCACCGGCCAGCGGCGCGGTGCTGGAAATCATCGCGTTGACTGAGCCATTGCTGGCGGCAGTAGTCACGCTGGCCCACAAGATGCTGTTGGTGACGCCCAAGCGCACCTCTTTCCCTTCCAGCGCGGGGAGCAGTCCAGTGGGGTGGGTGTTGTATTCCGCCCACAGCATGACCAACAGCCCGGCCAGCAGCAGCGCGGCCATCGCCGCAAAAATCGCCCAACCCTGCCGAGAATCGCCCACTATCCGACCGTAAGTGACGGTCAGCGCGGCGGGGATGAGCAGGATGCTCAATGACTGTAGGAAATTGCTCAGCGGGGTGGGGTTTTCATACGGGTGCGCGCTGTTGACGTTGAAAAAGCCGCCTCCGTTCGTCCCCAATTGTTTGATGGCGACCTGCGAGGCAGCGGGACCCTGCGGCAGCGTCTGCACCTGCCCGTTGAGCGCCTGTGCCTCGGTCGGCGGGTTGAAGTTCTGCACGACGCCTTCGCTGACCAAGACCAGCGCCAGCACGAGCGACAGCGGCAGCAGCACATACACCACCGACCGCACCAAATCGCACCAGAAGGTGCCCAGCGTTTGGCTGGTTCTGCGCGTCAGCCCACGGGTGAGCGCAATCACCACGGCCATCCCGGTGGCGGCGCTGACGAAGTTCTGCACGCCCAGCCCGACCATCTGCGTGAGCGCGCTCAGCGTCGTCTCGCCGCCGTAAGCCTGCCAGTTGGTGTTGGTCATAAAACTGGTGGCGGTATTGAAAGCCAGCGCTGGTTCGACACCCAGCAGCCCCGCCGGATTGAGGGGGAGCGCGCCCTGCGCCAGTTGCAGCGCGAACACGACCGCAAACCCCAAGACATTGAAGGACAGCAGTGCGGCGGCGTAGCTGCGCCATGTCATCTCGTGTGATGGGTTGACCCCCGCAAGGCGGTAGATGATGTTTTCCAGCGGCTGGACGACCGGCGACAGCCATGTCCGCTGGCCGGTGTAGACCCGCGCCATGTAGCCGCCCAGCAGCGCCGCCCCAACGGTCAGCACACCGAAATACAAGACAAGTTGGACAAGTTCCCCAGTGGTCATACGACCTCCCTTTGTGTTCAGCAGGGATTATCGGGGCTGTCCAGCGAAGGTCAGGTCAAAATTTGGCGTCAGGACATCAAGGAAGTATCAAGGTGCGGGATTGGCGGTTGTTTTGGGGTGGTACATGTCATCCATGCGACCCAGACCGCCGCCAGCAGTTGGTTGTATACTGCTATTCGCTAGGCAGAGGCAAAAGCTATAGAGTTCGATATAAAGTGTGGTGGAGTTCATGCTCATGTTAGAGTGAAAATTAAATTGGGTCTTATTGGTTATGGATTTATCAGTCTAGGCAGCGTTGTCCTGTAAATTGCCCGGGATACACAAACCGGCGCAGAATCCGCTTGACCATCTCCAGCGAACAACGCATCAAACCGACCACCTTCAGCAGAATGGTCGGTTTGATGGGGTTATTAGAGGACATCGGCGGGGTTCAGGACGACCTGCACCTCGCCAACATCATAGGGTTACTCGTCTACGGCATCCACAGCGTCAATGAGCAGCTTGATACCCAGCCCGAAATTCGTAATTGCCGTCACACCGTCAAGCACCGCCAGCGCAATTGCCCCCTTCGGCCCGCTGTGCCTAACGAAACAGAACAGATTGGGCAGCAAACCGATGACCTCGTTAGCGACTTCTAACCGCTTTGACTTGCCTTGCGGGAGCGTCGCCAGATACAACCCGGTCAGCTCTAGGTCGATGAGGGTAAATGCCACGAGCATGAATGCGCTGAAATCATCGGCGCGCCCTAACCGTTGAATGGGCATTTCTTGGGAATTATGCTTCTTGAGCGCCATCAGCAGATACATCGTGTCGAGACTCAACAACGCCGTCCGCCATCCCCACATCACACGCTGGCGGTAAGCCGTCTTATCATTGGTCTTGGTGACCTTGTGCTTATGCAGGGCATAGGGATAGCCACCGGGTTCTGAGGGTGAGGCTGGGAAACTTCCCAACCAACTGGCCCAACTCAGCACGATGCTCGCGAACTCGAGGATAAACGTCCCCTTTCCATCATCATCGCCCTGTTCAGGGAAGGCATCCAAGCCTGTCGTGATGATGCCGTTGATGAGGTCGGCGGTCAGTGCGAGGCCGCCAAAGCCGCGAATCTTGCGTTTGGTGCGCTCCTTATCGTCATCGGACTGCACCGCAGATTCAGACGAATTGAGGGAGAGAAGGTTGCCAGAAGCGATAACCGCTGGGTCAGAATCTTCCACCGGTTGATCTGCCAGAACCGGCGGCAGCACCTCGCGGAACGGGGCTTCACCAAAGATCAGCTTGTGGATGATGGTGGTCGGGATGGCAACCAACAGCCCCAGAACGTTCAGGATGGTAAGATCGCCACCACCAATCATCTCGAACAGGCGTGAGATAAGCGGCAGTCGGATTTTTGCGTTTAGCACCACCTTAAACAGCTTGACCGCTGCAATCAGGATGTCGAAGAAGGCAAAGATCAGCTCTTGCCCAAGGTCCAAGACCTTGATACCGACGTTGCGGATCGTCTCTAAAATCTCGATCAAGGCCAGTTCTGGGCGCAGAGGGTTCTTCACGAATGCCTCGATGGTATCGATCATCCCATCTGCGATTTCAGCGCCAATCCCCACTGCATCGCGCAGCGCTTCGAGGATATTATTGAAGGCGTCTTGGAGCGAGTCCGCCACGCTCCCATCCGAGGCCGTCGTTTCTTGGACGGTTGCCTCGTTATCAGACCCCCGCGACTCACCCAATATCAGATTAAGGAACCACTCTGCGGCTTCGGGCAGGCCCGGACCCTCATCGTCTGCATCGGGGTCGCCGCCCAACTGGCGGATGAGGCCGTTGATACCGTCTTCGATACCCTCTTGTAGGTCATCAATGAACTCTGCCACCGGTCCTTTTGCCGAGTCCACGAGGTCGGCGGCGTAGTCAAAGGCATTGTTGATTGAAGCCACCAGAAATCTCTGGGTTTTGGTAATGTCTTCCCAGTCGAACAGGAAGCGCAGGAACTCGATAAACTGCTTAATCGAGCTGACTACCTTTTCGATGATGGCCTCGACGAAGGTGGCGACCTTTGCGGCAGTATCCAGCACGAAGGTGAGGACTCGGTCGCCGATGCGGATGATGGTTTGCAGCGCATCGTTCGCAAAGCCGATGACGACCGAGGTCGCATCTTTGAACGCATCCTTGATGTCGGAGAAGAAACCTCTGCGCGAGGCTGCCCCGAACAAACGAACGCTCGCACCCGCCACGCTGGCGGTTCCGGCGTTCGCCTCTGCCCACA
>JALONW010000389.1 GCA_025454725.1 Anaerolineae bacterium | reverse complement strand
CTCGGCCTGCCCCTCGGCGCTGACCAAGACCGGCAGCCCGCTGTCGCGCAGGTTGAGCGCAAAAGCCTGCCCCAGCGGGCCATAGCCCAAAATGCCAGCGGTACGCCCTTGCACCGCGTCGAAACTGGCATCGTCATCAAAGTAGATTACCGTCATGGCGTAGGCTTCCGGGTATCTGGATACATGACGGTCGATTATAACCGAGGCGGGCGCGCAAACCTCACCCCCGACCACAGTCGGGCATGGCACCGGGCGTTTGCGCGGTATAATGGGGGCGTCCTATCCCGCACCAAGACAGAAGGAACCCCCCGATGCAACTGTCGCATGAGGCCGTCCGCGCCATCGCAGAGCTGGCAAAGCTCGAACTGACCGACGCTGAGGTCGAGACCTATACCGGCCAGCTCGCCAGCATCCTCTCTTACTTCGAGACGCTCGAACAGGTCGATACATCGTCCATCCCAGCCACCGCCTCGGTGCTGCCGCTGGTCAACGTCCTGCGCGAGGATGTCGCCCTGCCCGCGCTGTCGCCCGCCGAGGTGGTCGCCAATGCGCCCGCCGCTGAAGATAACCAATTTGTGGTGGGGGCTGTCCTGCCGGAATGAGCACCGAACCCGCCCCCGACCGCGCCATTTTCTCGTTCGAGTGGCGGCGTCGGCGCGCCCTGCGCCGCGCTTGGCTGAACGTGTTCGTCGCTGTGCTGCTGTTTGGTCTGTTTGTCGCGCTGGGCTACTGGCCTGTGCTGCAAGCGCCCGACGCCGCGCCGTGGCTGCGGCTGGCGCAGACGGTGGCGGTGGTCGTCGCGGCGATGTTCGCCGTGCGCGCCGTGTTCAACCTCGGTCGGGCGATGCTGCGCCGGACACAGGTCGCCCATTTCAGCCGTGAGGGATTCGCGTGGCAGGTCGATGAGACCATCCACCGCTACCGCTGGGAGAAGTTGGTGCGCTACCGCACGGGCGCGCGCACATGGCGCATTTTTGGAATCCCCGTCCGGCGCTTCGGCAGCCACCGCCTGACGATGAGCGACAAGCGCACCTTCGCGCTGCACCACGGCATTACCTCGCCTGAAAAATTTGACGCGGCGGTCGGCCCGGTCATCAGCGAGGCGCTGGGCGTCAAAATGGCCGACACCCTCCGCAGTGGTCAGGCCGTCCGCCTACACCCCGGCCTGATGGTCAGCAAGGCGGGTGTGGTGGTCTTCAAGGGACGCAAGAAAATCGGCATCAAATGGTCGCAGGCCGACATCAAGGTGGCAGGCGGCCAGTTGGTCATCGGCGCGGCGGGCAAAAATGGCCGGTTCAAGACCGTCCGCCGCTACCCCGCCCACGGGGTCGATAACCTCGGCGGGTTCTTAGACTTGGCCGAGGTCATGCTCACGGCACACCAACCCAACCGCCGTAGTGTGGTATAGACACAACAGCAAAAGACAAACACAAAGGACACCCACCCATCATGATGAAACCCGTTGTACTCGTGCTGCTCGTGCTGGTCGCGCTCATCCCAGCCAGCGCGCAAGAAGCCACCGTCGTCGAGCCGTCGCCCGCGCTGTTGGAGAACGTCGCCGAACTCGAAGCGGCCACCACCGAAATCCGCGGCCTCGCGGCGCTGGAGCCGGTAGACCGCCGTTTCCCCAACCGTGAGCAGGTCGCCGAGTTCTTGAGCGGTCAGTTTGCCGACGAAGACACCCGCCAAGCCATCCTCGACTCCGAGGTTATCTATAAGGCGTTCGGTCTTCTGGAGCCGGACGTAGACCTGCTGGCAGTCTACCAAGCGCTGCTCGAATCGCAGGTCGGCGGCTACTACGACCCCGAAACCAAAGAGATGAACACCCTGCTCATCACCGCCGAAGAACTAACCGACCAACTGCCGCTGTTGGAGCGCATCGTCTACGTCCACGAGTACACCCACGCGCTGCAAGACCAGTACTACGACCTCGGCGCGCTGTTGAGCGATGAATTGGCCTCCACCAGCCCAGACGGCGCGCTGGCAATCCAAGCGCTGGTCGAAGGCGACGCCACGCAGGTGATGACCGATTACCTTACCCAGCTTACACTGGCCAACCCAGACGAAGTGCTGTCACAGATGGAATCGCTGACCAGCACCGCCGCCAGCATGGAAATTCCGGCAGGGACGCCCGAAATCCTGACTGATGAACTCCTGTTCCCGTACTCACAGGGTCAGATTTTCGTGCAGGCGCTGATTGAGGACGGCGGCTATGCCCGCGTCGATGAGGCCTTCGCCAACCCGCCGGTCAGCAGTGAGCAGATTATCCACCCCGAAAAGTACCTCGCGGGCGAACTGCCCATCGAAGTGACGCTGGACAGCGCGCTGGACATCTTGGGCGAGGGCTGGGAACTGCACTCGGACTACACCGGCGGCGAGTACTTCCTCCGCAATTGGCTGCGCCCCGGCCTCGGCGCGTTTGACCTCGCAGCGGCGGCCAGCGGCTGGGGCGGTGACCGCTACCACGTCTACACCAATGCCGACGGTCAGGCCGCCTTCCGGTGGCTGATTGTGTTCGATACGCCGGAAGACGAGGAGCAGTTCGCCGAGCGCCTTCCCCGCGCCCTGAGCTATCAACACGGTGAGGAGAACAGCGACGGCACATGCTGGACAGCCGAGGGAGGTTTCGCCCTGTGCTTTGCGGTGCAGCCGGACGGCGGCATCCTCATCACCCGCGCGCCCAGCGCCGACCTCGCGCTGGCGCTGCTGGGGTAAAAGCCGTTTGGTGCATGAAATAGAGAATCCCCTACCCGGCGCTGGGTAGGGGATTTTTTGTTGGCAGGCATCCTGACCCAGCCCAACCCCACGCAAACCCCGCCCAAACCTGACGTTAAGCCTAACAACCTGACGGAATCCCCGTAACTTGTTACAATATTGGGAACGTCGTGAACCCCGTGGGTGAGCCGACGCCCGCTTGTCTTGTGTGGATACCGTCCCCGGAGCGCCCCATGTCATTCAGCAGCAACCCCGATTTTCAGGCTGTCCTCGACGGGATGGGGCAGGGCATTTTGATTTTCTCGCCGGACGGCAAGCTCGTCACCGAAAACCTGACCGCCCGCACCATGCTGGGGACAGACTTGAGCGTCATCCGGCAGGCCGGTTGGTCGGCGGCAGCGGTGCTGTTCAACCAACAGCTCCCCGACTCCAAAAACACGCTGGAAGCCGCTCGCACACAGGCGCTGACGGCAGGCCGACCCGTGCGATTCCGCACCTACCGCAGCGGTGAACTCCTGCCATGCTGGGTGGGCGGGGTGCATGGTCCCAATGGGGTGCTTTACACCATGCTGACCATGGAACAGCCGGACTGGCAGCCGCTGACCGAAATCCTCGACCGCTTCGGCGACGAATTCCGCACCTCGGTCGAGTCGGCCAACGGCCACATTCGCCTCATCGCACAGGTGATGAACACCCGCCGCCCCGAAGAAACTCCCGACCAGCTCGCCAAGCGCATCGTCGGGTTTACCAAGCTGGTCGATACGCAGATGGTGCGCTCTGCCCGGCTGTTGAGCATGGTCGAGCGGCTGGGCGCGGTGCGGGTCGGCACGCTGCGCGAACAGGTGCGCGCCGGGCGGCGGCGCATCACACTCGACAGCTATCTCGAAGATTTAGCCGAGGAAATCAACAAGACGCTCAACATCGACCCCGACAGTAAGGTACAGGACGTGCGCGCCCGCCTCGACCTGAACATCCCCGCTGGGCTGGTGATTGAGGCATCACCCAACCACTTGATGCGCGTCTTGCACGACATTTTGGCGAATGCTATCATGTACAGCATGAGGGGGACACCCATCCACATCGCCGCACAACGCCGGGGCGGGGTGGTGCAGGTCGATGTCACCGATGAAGGCTACGGCATCCGCGACAGCGAGCGCGAGCGCGTCTTCACCCCTTTCCAACGCGCCAGACAACCTCAGATTATGGGGGAGTTCGGCTACGGGTTAAGCCTATACTTGTGTAAACAAGAGGTTGAGGCCATGAAC
>JALONW010000388.1 GCA_025454725.1 Anaerolineae bacterium | reverse complement strand
AGCTGCCACCCGTCCATCACACCCCCGGTTTTGTGTTTTGCTTACTGGCGTGCCTTAATCTGTTCGAGCAGGTCGCGGCTGTCCTTCGAGGGGGTCAGGTTGCCCGCCTCTTTCAGCGCCGCTTCGAGCGCCTCGTATTGCTGGGAGGCCTCTTGCACCATGCCAAAATGCAGGTACAGCGCAATCACGTTGCGGTGGACATCCTCGCGCTCCGGCGCTTCACGCACTGCCCGCGACAGATAGCCGAGGGCGCGGTTGTGTTCGCTGCGGCGCAGGAACACCCGCCCGATGCCGGTCAAGGCGGTGGCGTATAGGCGGCGCAGCTCCTCGCGGCGCTTGTCAGCCCACGGCGCATTGATGGTCTGGAGGAACGGGGCGCGGTAGAGGTCAACGGCGCGCTGATAGAGTTGCAGCGCTTTACGGTCGTCGTTGGCGACCATCGCCTGCTCGACCGCCTCGGTGAACTCGAACACGTCATAGTGACGGGCGATGCGGTCATTGGCGACATAGAACCCAGACGTATATTGGGTCAGTTCGTAATCCGTGCCGTCCTCGATGCGGTTGGTGATGCGCTCATTGACCTTACGCTTGGTGACGTGGAAGACGTTGGTGGCGTCCTTCGGGTCGAGGTCCGGCCAGAACGAGGCGAAAATCTCGTCGCGGGTCGCCAGCGGGCGGTCAATCAGGAAAAACGTCAGGGTACGCGGCAGCGTGCCTTCCCAAGCGGTAATCTGCTTGCCGTTGAGCAGGACTTGGCCGCGCCCAAAGGCATAGCATTCCAACTGAGGGCGTGGGTGTTCCTCCACGCTGAAGATGATGTTGTTGCGGCGCGCCTCGACGCCCAACACCACCGCCTTACCCGCCGCCACAAAGTCATACCACGGGGCGCGCAGCACTACCCGCGATGAGACGACCAATTTAACGTGCGCAGGCAGTGTGCCGACCAGCGCGCCGATGAACTGCGCGAAATCGTCCTCGAATGTAATCCGGTCAAGGTCATCGAGGTACAGCATCACGCTGTCTGGGCTGACCTTGCCGAGGTCAGCGGCCAGCGCCTCACCGACCTGTACGGGAGAACGGTGCGCGTCGAGTGCGGCCTGTGCCTGCGCCCCAAACCCATTGACGAATGCGCCGGTCTCGCTAATCATGCTCTCGACCCACTCGGTTAGGTTCGAGATGTTCATCGACACACGGTGGTAAATCAACCCATCGCGCACATTCTCCAAGAAATAGGATAAGAAGAACGAACGCAGCGAGGAATTGGGATAGATGATGGCAATCTGCTTATCTGAGAGCTTCGATTGGAGCATTTCTGGGGTGAGCTGGGTGGTAGGAAACTTGAGTTGGGACGTGAGCGCCATCATGGCGAGGCTCCTGAAACGGTTGCAGTGAAGATAGGGAACGATGATAAGACAATATCCCGTAAAACAGCAGGTTGTCCTATGCAAAATAATATCACCATAAGTAAAAAATATCAAACATTTTAACCATTAGCGATGGGACAAATGTAACAGGATTCTAAGGCAAGCTCCCCATATGCACAACCACCCCGGTGGGAAGGCGGTGGGTGGCGCGCCGCACAATTCAGAGGTATGGCTGTGGTATAACAGACGCTTAAATTCGCCTATCAGTTCCCTTGTTTGGAGGCCACCGCGCCCGTGACTGAAACCCAAACTTTGCCGACTCCCCTCCCCCGCCCACACCACTGGCTTGACCTCGTGGAGCTGGCGCTGACGCTGGCGGTGGCGGTGGCGTTCTTCTACCCCACCCCAACCCGTGACGCATGGGTGTGGCTGGCGCACCTTTACCCGCTTATTTGGGTGACGCGGTTGACGCTCGGTCAGCCGATTTTCTCGAAAATCCTTATCGCCAATGCCGGGCCGCTGCTGTTGTGGTTGGGTCTGCTAAACATGGTTTTCGCGCCCTACCCCTCACGCGGCCTAATTCTGCTCTACCGCCCGTTTTGGGGGCTGGCGCTAGTCATCCTGCTGACCGGCTGGGCGCTGCGTCACCGTGATTTACGCTGGATGTGGACGGGGACAGCGGCGCTGGGTGTGATATTGGCCGTCGCCGGGCTGACGGCTACCCAGTGGGACGGCAAGGCCTCACGCTTTGGCAACCTAACCCAATACCTGCCCGACACGCGCAGTTTTGACGTGTGGGCGGGCGGCTTCAATCCCAACGAAATCGCCGGGGCGCTGGTCTGGGTGCTGCCGCTGGCGGCGGGGTTGGCCGTGCGCTCAACGCAGATGACCCGTTCGGCGCGGATAGGCTGGGGCGTGATGGCGCTGGCACTGGGCGCGGCGCTCTTCCTCGGTCAGAGCCTGTCGGGGATGGTCGGGGCGGCGGTCGGGCTGGTATTGGTGGTGACTCCACAGCGGCTGTGGCGCTGGGCGATTAGCGCAGTCGCAGTCGGGGTGGTGGTCGCCAACCTCGCAGTGTTTGTCGCCCCGCTGACCAGCGCCAATATTTTGGCTGACCTGTCGGGTCGCCCCAGTGTGACCAGCCTAGAACACCGGGGCGTGATGTGGGCGCGGGGCGTGGCGATGGTGTGGGACCACCCCCAGACTGGCGTTGGGATGGCGATGTACCGCCAGCTCCGCGCTGAATATCCGACGCCCGGTTTTGAATATGCGCTTGCGCCGCACCCCCACAACGAGGCGCTCCACTTCGCCACTGATTTTGGGGTATGGGGACTGGGAGCGTGGTTGGCGCTGTATTCTGGCGCGACATTGGGGTTGTATCGGGCGTGGCGCATTGACCGTTTGCGTCCAGCGGCCATCGCGGTTGGGGCGGGGCTGGCGGCACACGCCGTCTATGGGCTGGCCGATGCCATTCCCGTCTGGGACCGGTTGGCGTTTGTTGGGTGGTGGTTGCAGGGGATGGCCGTCGCGCTGGGCGTCACGGCCACACGGTTTGGCGCGTCAGATACGCCACCAACTGACTGACACAGTGGGCGTACATGCCGACCTCGACCGCCGCGAGGTAGTCGGGCGGGACATACTGCCACAGCGCGTCGTTCATCTCAGCGGGGGAATCGAGCAGGGCGCGCAGTTCTTCCGGCGTCTTACTCGCTCGCGCCCCGAAAATTTCCAGCGTCCGGCTGACTCCGCCCGGCGCAATCTGCCCATAAATCAAATCCCGCCAGCCGATAAGGTTTATATCCGGCAGGAACGGCAGCCACTGGTGCGGCGCGGCGCGGCGCAGTGCCTCGGCCTGCCATGGCTCTAAGCGGCGCTCGTCGCGCTCATCCAGCACAATCAGGATGACGTGCAGCATCACGAAGCGCTGCTGTTGGTCGCCCCACGTCCCACCGAGGAAATACGGCCCGACCATTTGACGTGACCACATTTCATCCATCGCAAGGTGGGCGACGTAACCGGCCAAAAACGCCTCGTGAGCCTCGTCGTTGGGCTGCCACAAACTGGGATTTGCTTGCAACATGATGCGCCACGGTGGCATCTCGTTCATCGTCTGAACGTATTGGTAAAAGTGGGTGGTCGAGCGCGGCATCCCGTTGCCCACCCGTGCATCGGCGGCCACACTGCCCAAGAGGAAGGCTGGACGCTGACGGTCAAGCAGCGCCCGCAGCGGGTCAGGGATGGCGAGGTCAACCAGCAGTCGCTGGGCAACGGCGAGATGTGAAAACGGGGTCGGCATGGTTGGCCTTGTCTGGGAGTGACGAGTGATGAGTTCTGAGTGATAACAGGGTGTTTGCAAATTGGGCGGATGGGCAGTAGGGACAGGGCCTGCCCTGTCCCCATATGCACCACGCTAACGGTTTCAACCCGTGTTGTTGCCCTGTCCGCTGATGTTAGACAGCCCGGACAGCACAGGTGCTGTCCCTACAGGAGGAAATCCTAAGCCTGATATGCGGGCATCATCACCGGCTGACCGCTGATGCTGATAACCCACATGGGCAGCCAGCCGATGCCGAACAATTCAAGGTAGATATCTTTCTTCAGCGGCGAGATGGGATACTGCTGACGCTGGG
>JALONW010000387.1 GCA_025454725.1 Anaerolineae bacterium | reverse complement strand
CGCTTGCCGTTCGAGGCCGACTCGACCGCCGCATTGATGTATAAACACTTGCAGGACGACCCCACGCCCATCCAGAACATCCGCCCCAACCTGCCGATGCAGACCATGATGGTTTTGGGGCGGGCGATGGCGAAAAACCCCGATGACCGCTGGCCGACCTGTACGGCCTTTGCAGAGGCGCTGCGCCAGTCAGCCGGTACGGCTGGCCCAGAGCTGACCAACCCGTTCATCAACACCCCGATGGGCATGGAGAAACCGCCGACTGTTGCCAAACCGGCGACCGTTGCCCACCGCCCGGTCAGCCGCCCCATGCGCAGTAGTGAACTGGCGAACCTACCGCAGACCGGTTCCGGTGCGAACGCCCGCCGCACGGGGTCGGGCGAGAACCTCGAACTCTCGAACTACATGATTCCCAATAACCAGCCCATCCCCCTCCCGCCTGACCGCAGCCGCGTCATTATCGGCGGGCTGGTGGGGTTGGCGCTGGTGGTGGTCTTTATCATCATCGGCGCGATGCTGGGTGTCGGCGGCGGGGATGAAAACGCGACCGCAACCGCCGTGGCCGTCGCCGCACAGCCGACCAACAGCCCTCAGCCCAGCGCCACCCTGACCGCAAGCCTCAGCCCGCGCCAAGTCGCGCTGGCGACCCGCGCCGTAGAACAGACCTTAAACGCCGAATTCACGCAAATCGCCCAGCTTGAGCTGACCGAGACGGCGGCGATGTTTACGGCCACGCCGACCGCCACCCACACCCCAACGGCCACCGACACCCCGACGCGGATGCCGACCAACACTTCCGCCCCGCCGACCGACCAGCCCAGCGCCACCCCCGTCCCGCCGACGCTGACGCCGACTGAAACGCCGCTGCCGCCCAGCGCTACCCCCGTTCCGCCGACGGCCACATTGACCGAGACGCCGCTGCCGCCCAGCGCCACGCCCGCCCCGACTGAGACCCCCGTCCCGCCGACGGCCACACCGACCGACCTACCCAGTGCGACGCCCGCTCCGACCGATGTCCCTCCGCCGACCGCTGTCCCGGTCAGCATGATTGCCACCGACACACTCCCGCGCCTGTTCGAGCAAGATTTCAGCGCACAGGCCGAGGGGCTGGTACTGCGGGTGGGCAATCCGTGGGAAGTGGTCGATGTGGGCGGCGACCGCGCCTACTGCAACACCAACAGCGACCCGGCTGCCAGCAACGCCGACATCGTGTACTGGGGCGATGCGGCGTGGGATAACTACGTGGTTCAGGCGCGCATCCGGTTCGATGCGCCGACCACCGTCGCGGAGTTGTACGGGCGCTATGACACCCGCAGCACGCTGTTCTCGGCCTACCTTAACGCGCCTAACCAAGTGGCGAACCTCGGCTATTTCACGCCTGACGGTGGGCAGGGCTTGGGCGCAAAAGCCACCCCGCTCACTCCCGGCCAATGGTATACCGTTCGCCTTGAGCTGGACGGCGCGACCGTGCGCTACTGGCTGGACGGCGCGTTGATGGTCGAGAGTACCGACAGCGCCCGCCCGCTGACCCCCGGCTACGCCGCTGTCCGTGTCGCCAGCGGCCAGCGCGTGTGCATCGACGACATCACCGTGTGGGGTTTCTCCGCCGCTCCGGTCGTGGTCAACCCCACCGCAGAGCCGGTCTCGGATGTGGCTGCGCCGGGGACGGTCAGCCGCGCCGCGACCAGCGACCTCGCGCTGCTGTTCGAGCAGGACTTCACCGGCAACGCCACGACCGGCTTTAGCATCACGCAGGGCAACCCGTGGGACACCATCCTGATTCAGGGCGACACCGCCTACTGCAACCGCGCCAACCCGTCTGCGACAGACGGCGCAGCCGACATCTTGACCTTCGGCAGCACGGCATGGGAGGACTATATCGTCGAGCTGGACGTGTTCTTCGCAGACGTGACGGCGGTCGAGGTCTATACGCGCTATAACAGTCCCAACCGGCTGTATTCCGCCTTCCTGCACGGCGGAAACCAGAACGCCGTCTTAGCCTACTTCGACCCACAGGTCGAGACCCCGGTGCTGGGCGCGCAGCCCTATAATTTCGCCCGCAACCAGCGCTACACCGTGCGGATTGAGTTGGTGGGCGACAGTGTGCGCTACTGGCTGGGCGACCAGCTCATGGTGGAGGATTCCAGCATCGACCGCTGGGGCGCGGGCGGCGCGGCGGTGCGTGTCCCCAGCCGCAGCCGCATCTGTGTCGATAACGTGCGGGCGTGGTCGTACACCGAACCGACGGGCGCGTTCTATGCCACCCTCGTCGCCAGCTCGGCCAACCTGCGGACGGGACCGGGGACGAGCTTTGCTTCAGCGGGGGCGTTGGTGCGCGGTGACCGGGTGATTGTGGTCGCCCGCAACGGCAGCAGTGAGTGGCTGCGTGTGCGGACGCCCTATGGCGTCGAGGCATGGCTGGCGGCCTCGCTGGTTGATTTTGAGGGCAGCCTAAACACGCTCCCGGTTCAATAGCTCGCTATCCCTTAACATCCCTGCCCGATACCCACCCGCCGCGCTGTGCTAGAATAGCGGTGGGTATCGGTTTAGGGATTTTGAGGCAACACCGACACGATGCAGGCAACCGGCTTCGGCACACCCCCTACACGCGGCAAGCGCCGCCCCATCGGTCTCATCTTCACGGTGGGGCTGCTGGCGACCACCGCCCTGCTGCTGGTGGTCAAAGGCGGCGACATCGCCGTCAACTACCAGATTTTCGCCACCCGCTTCTTGAGCATCTTCATTGAGGCCGCGCCCTTCCTGCTGATGGGGACGCTGGTCTCTGGCCTATTAGAGGTCTTCGTCAGCCGCGAGGACATCGTGCGCGCTGTCCCCAAAAACCCGGTCCTAGCGACGATTGGCGGCGCGTTCCTTGGCTTCGCCTTCCCGGTCTGTGAGTGCGGCGTCGTGCCGGTCACACGGCGGCTGTTCACCAAAGGTCTGCCGACCTCGGTGGGTGTGGCGTTCGTGCTGGCCGCGCCGGTCATGAACCCGATTGTGCTGGTCAGCACCTACATCGCCTTCCGCGACTACAACGACGGCCTATTTCTAATCATCGGGCGCTTCGTCGTCACCGCCGTGGTCGCCATCGTCGTGGGTGTGGTGTTCGCACTGACCAGCAAGCCCCACGAGGTGCTGCTGCCGGGGTCGCTCGCGCCGGTCAGCGGTGGGGCGGGGGCGAAACTGCCCGCGCCGCGCCGCCCGTCGCTGGGCGCTGGCCTTGCCTCGGCGCTGCGCTTCGGCGTCGATGAATTCTTCGACATGGGGCGCTTCCTCGTCATCGGGACGCTGCTGGCCTCGCTGATGCAGACCTTCGTCGGTGAATCAACGCTGCGTGTGTTGGGCGAGGGACCGGTGCTGTCCGTCATCATCATGCAGCTTCTGGCGTTCATCCTCAGCGTGTGCAGCACGGTGGACGCATTCCTCGCGCTCTCGTTTACCGGCTCGTTCCCGGCGGGGTCGATTTTGTCGTTCCTGACCTTCGGCCCGATGATTGACATCAAAAGTACGCTGATGTTCGCGGGCGTGTTCCGCCGCCGCGCCGTGGCCTATCTCATCCTGCTGCCGTTCTTGCTCACGCTGCTGGTCGGCGTGTGGACGAACCTGCTGCTCAGGTCATAGCGCCAGCGCCTGCCGCAGTTCGTCCAGCGACGGCGCGTAGTTGCCGACATGTCGCACAGCCACCCCACTGGCGGCGTTGGCGATGCGCGCCGCCGTCGCAAGGTCTGCGCCCGCGCACAGAGCCAGCGTGACGACCGCAATGGCGGTGTCGCCCGCGCCAACCGTATCGAACACGTCCTCGACCCGTGGCGCGGGGACATGACCCGCCCCGCCGACCGAATCCGCCCATGTCGCGCGACAGCCGACCGCACAGCGCCCGCGCCGCAGCGACGAAATCGTCGTCGGTCGCCAAGCGCTGACCGAGGTAAGCGGCGGCCTCGTCCGCGTTGCACTTCATCAGGTCAAACCAAGCATATTTGTCGAAGTCACCCTGCGCGTCGGCGGAGAGCAGCGCGCCCGGCGACGAGGCACACGCCCGCATCCCGTCAATCAGGTCCGGCGACAGGCTGCCGGTGCCATAATCACTGAGCAAAATGGCGTCGGCGTAGCGCGCCCGGCGCGCCACTGCGTCAATCAGGCGGTTGGTCGCGCCCGATGGCAGCGCCCCACGCGCCACGAGGTCTAGGCGGGCGACCTGCTGGGGCAGGGCCGTCCCGATGCGCGCCATGATGCGCGTTTTGACCGTGGTCTGACGGTCGGGGTCGGCCACTAACCCACCCGACTCGACGCCCTGCGCCGTCAATGCGCCGCGCAGTCGGTCGGACGCCATATCTTCGCCCACCACGCCGAACAGCGCGCATGACGCACCCAGCGCCGCCACGTTGACGGCAGGGTTGGCCGCCCCACCGGGGATGTCGCGCCGCGATTCGACCTCCAAGACCGGGATGGGCGCTTCCCGCGAGAGTCGGTCGGCGCGCCCGACCACATATTCATCGAGGATGGCATCCCCGACCACCAGCACGCGCAGGCGTGAAAATTTATCTAGTACAGCGTGTGCGTCCAACAGTGTCCCCCC
>JALONW010000386.1 GCA_025454725.1 Anaerolineae bacterium | reverse complement strand
GGACAGCACAGGTGCTGTCCCTACACGAGGGAATTTTCCCGCACGCAGGTGAAAAATGGCGTGGGATTATCCGCCCCGTAGGGACAGGGCCTGCCCTGTCCGCTGATGAGATTTCCGTATCCGTTGTCGTGCAGTGAACCATGGGGTGAGGTTTGGGCTGACCTCCCGTTCTACGCTATAATCCCCGTTCGACAAGAATCAGCCCATAGGACGCCGCGCCCCCATGACCGAATTCAGCCTCTCGCCCAACAGCAAACCCGTCCGCGACTACCACGTCACCCTGACGGCTATCACCGGGCAGGGCGCGTACAACGAGGGCGCGGTGCGCGACGCTTTCGCCGGGCTGCTGCGCGAGGTGGGCAAGAAAAATGGCCTGACGCTGCTGGCTGAACAGACCATCGGGCGCAAAAACGGGCGCATCCGCGTGGACGGCGTGCTGAACGACTCGAACCGCTACCCGTTCGGCTACTGGGAAGCCAAAGACACCCGCGACGACCTCGAAACCGAGATTGCCAAGAAAATCGGCAAAGATTACCCGCTGCAAAACATCATCTTTGAGGACACACGCCAAGCCGTGCTGTACCAGAACAAGCGGCGCGTGGGGGCGTATGACCTGACCAGCCCGGCGGAGGTCGCCCAACTACTGACGCTGTTTTTCAACCACACCGAACCGGCCATCGACGGGTTCAACGACGCCGTGCGGATTTTCAACGAGCGCGTGCCAGAACATGCCCAACAACTGCGCGACATCATCGCGCAGGCGCACCGCGAGAACAAGAAATTTCAGGCCGCCTTCGACGGGTTTATGGCCGTGGTGCGCGAGTCGCTCAACCCGGCGCTGTCCAGCGATGAGGTGGACGAGATGCTGATTCAGCACCTGCTGACCGAGCGCATCATCCGCAATGTGTTCGACCTGCCGGAGTTCACACAGCGCAACATCATCGCCATTGAGGTCGAGAAGGTGATTATCGCGCTGACCAGCCGCCACTTTAACAAGACGGAATTTCTGGGCAAGCTCGACTTCTTCTATAAGGCCATCGAAAACGCCGCCCGCACCCTTGACGGATTCACCGAGAAGCAGGCGTTTTTAAAGTCTTAGTCACACTGGCCGATTTATGTAGAATTTCCTTTTCATGCTGAAATTCTACCGTATCTTTCCACTGCGCATACTTCCCATACCCTCGCTTCCCCTTGTAAGACTTTGGCCAGCGGCGGTCATTGAAGTTGTAGGCGTAGCGCGCTTGGATGGCCTGCCAGTTGTGCTCTGGGAAGGCGCGCAGAATCTCCCACTGGTCGGCGTTGCTTTCGACCATCTGGCGCAGCTTGTCCAGCGCTTCATCTTCCCAGAACGGCCCCAAACTCGTATGGGTGGTATTGCGGCTGCTGACAGTATCGTCACGCCAATGCACCGTGATGGTCTTGGTTTTGTTGGTAATCTTGGTGATTTTGGCGTACTTCGCCAGCGCGGTAAACAAGCTCAGCTTATCTTCACGCGGCACCCTATCCCAGCGCTGAATCACCTCACGCAAAGCAGGACGGGCATCGGCCAGCAGTTTCGACCGCCGCGACCCGCTTTTGGCACGTGCCAACTCCGCTTCTAGGGTGATGATTTCAAGCCCGACGGCCTCGTAATGTGCTTCTGCCCGTGCGGTAATCTCTGGATTGGTGATCACCCCCAAGTTGGCGATGATGTTATCGCGTGTCGCCTCAGCCTGACGGATGGCAGCCCGGATACGCCTGACCTCGGACTGCTCGACCGTTTCGACGCTGCCCAGCGCTGCCGCCCAAGCCGCCTCATTGATGGTGGTCGCTTGCAGACGATCCAACAGCATCGCCCCAATCAGCTCATCGACGATAAACGCCTTGACGTTCCAGACGTTGGATTTGACGGGGTAGTCGCTCAGTTGATACTGGTACTTCTTAGCGCTGGGACTCCAGATGGTCATGAGGCGCTGGTGCGGGCGTAGTTCGACATCATCGCTGTACACCATGCCCGAATAGGTCGGCGGCTCTACATCTCGTTCAGCGCGCTCATGCCGAATCCACGGGCGGTAGGGGACATATTCGGGGTTAGGGTCACCGTAGAAATCGGTCGGTGAGAGTCGATTGAAGGCGTACATAAACAGGTCTTGCGGGATAATCGCCTCGTGGTTGTCCCACTGGGTAATCGCGTCCAAATGCACCCAGTGTCCGATATAGGTGACGTTGACCAACATGCGCATCAATCCTGACAGCGACAGCGTCCAGCCGCTGGTGACGGTCGAGCGCCGATTGAGGTGGTCGGTGACGCGGAAACCTTCGGGAACCGTACCCTCTGGAATAGCTGGGAACATCGGCCCATGCTGCTGAATATGCAGCCACGTCTGTTGGAGGTTGCCGCTTTTCTCGCGGAACAATTGGAAGTAGCGCAACACGACATCGGCGTACAAATCGAAGCGCTTGTACTTGCGGAAATCCGGGTTACGGTTGCCGTCCACGCGCTCCCGACAGTCCACCATAAAACCGGGTGCGATGCGACGCCCTGCCCACATGCCGCTGGCGCTGCGGCTGAGGCGCGCCTTCACCAAGCGGCCACGAATCTGATATTCGAGGTAATCGGCGGCGCGCTGGGAATCCTCGCGGAACATGCGGATGTGTGACGATCCCATTGATGGGTGGGCAAAGTCGAATACCATGCCCGGCGTCAAGACTTGTACGTTGTTTCGCTTGCAGGCGTCGATGAAGATGTTGGTTTCGATCATCGTGACATCGCGGAAGAAGCGGTCTACGTCTTGCGCGGCCACAAGGCCAATCTGGCCTGATTCGATCATCTCATAGAGCAGTGACATCCCTTTGCGGTCGCGGATTTTCTTGGTGCCGCTGACTCCCGCGTCCATGTCAATCATGTGGATGCTTTCACGCGGCCATCCATGCTGGATGAGCTGCTCGATCATGTCGAAGGTCTGTAGGGTGGTCGAAACATTGCCAATCTGGGCTTCAGAGGATTGACGATAGTAAACCGCAGCCGGTCGCCCGACAGGCAAAGACTGGCTGCGGTAGGGATCAATCGGTGGTTGAGGGCGTTTTAAACCACGTGGCATGATGTTGTGTTTCCTTTGTTCATGGCTCATGGGGTCTTGAACGAAAAGCGCCCAGCTCTCCCGTCAAAGTGATACGGCAAGAGCAAGGCGCTGTGAGGTACAATGCGGCCTAGCCCTGCACAGTGTTCGTGTCACTTGCGGGGTCAGCCAGATCGTCGAGTTCCCGCTCGGCGGTCTGGCGTTTGTTTTCATCAGTATACGGCGCGGTCTCCAATCGCGCAACAATTCGCATGACAATGTGGCTCAAGGCGATGTCGTCAATGTTGTTGGTTGGTTCTGGGATGGGTAGGTCTGGCACGGGTGGTTCTCCCTGTTTTACTCGTTTGATGAGTCGAGCGTAGCACAGTAGCCGAGGGGAAAATCTGGAATATTCCCGGTTTTGGGCAGGAGGATTCCAGTCGTCGGATGGTGGACTCCGGTTCGTCGATATGGGGCTAGATTTGGAAAAACAAAACGCTGAAGCATCGTGTGGATCTCCACGTTTTACCGATGCAATCAGCGTATCAAAGTCAGGTGGTCAAACCTGTGTAATTTTGACAATTCAGGGAGTCAGTTTTGGCAAACGCGACAGCAAAATTACCAAAACCAATTATCGAGCAAATATTTCATTCAACTTCATAACGTACTGGCGGTAGTAAATGAGTGTTATCGATCTCATCCAGCGGGTCATCCACTAGAGATCCGTAGGTCGCGTCGATGAACTCAACCCAAGACATCTGTTTTTCAGCTGGGCGCATTTCCTCTGTTGTGCGTTCAATCAACGCACGCACCCGTTTTTGGGCAGGTTTGTCCAGCTGGCGAAACTTCTCAATAATCTCGCGTTCGAGTGCGCTCATAATCATCTACCTCGACTCTATATTCACTCTATTTTACATCAAGCTGCATCAGCATCTAATCGCGTCACGTGGTTACCATCACAGATGTCGCGCAGCAT
>JALONW010000053.1 GCA_025454725.1 Anaerolineae bacterium | reverse complement strand
TCGTTCATGGTCTGCACCTGTTCACGGCGCTTGGCATCCTCGGCGGCGTGCGCCTCGGCGTCCTTGACCATTTTCTCGACCTCGGTCTTGTTCAGGCCGGTGTTTCCGGTGAGCGTGACCTTCTGCTCGCGCCCGGTGGCTTTGTCCTTGGCGCTGACGTTGAGGATGCCGTTGGCGTCGATGTCGAACGTGACCTCAATCTGCGGGACACCGCGTGGGGCGGGCGGCAGACCGTCTAGGATGAAGCGACCGAGTGATACGTTGTCAGCGGCCATCGGGCGCTCGCCCTGCATGACGTTGATTTCGACCTGTGACTGGTTGTCGGCGGCGGTGCTGTAAACCTGCGACTTGCGGGTTGGGATGGTGGTGTTGCGCTCAATCATTGGGGTGGCGACACCGCCCAGCGTCTCAATCGAGAGGGTGAGGGGAGTCACGTCCAGCAGGAGGATACCCTTCACATCACCCTTGAGGACACCGGCCTGCACCGCAGCGCCCAGCGCCACGACTTCATCCGGGTTGACGCCCTTGGTGGGCGGCTTGCCGAAGAATTTCTCGACGGCGGCCTGCACGGCGGGCATACGGGTCATACCACCGACGAGGATGACCGCCTCGATTTTGTCCTTGCTCAGGCCAGCATCTTTCAGCGCCTGCTCGACTGGCTTCATGCTGCGCTCGACCAAGTGCGCGGTGAGCTGCTCCAGTTTGGCGCGGCTGAGGGACAGGTTAAGGTGCTTGGGGCCGCTGGCGTCAGCGGTGATGAACGGGAGCTGGATGTCCGCGGTCAGTGCCGATGACAGCTCAATCTTGGCCTTTTCCGCCGCTTCCTTCAGGCGCTGGAGCGCTTGGCGGTCGTTGCGGAGGTCGATGCCGTGTTCGGCCTTGAAGCCGCTCACCAGCCAGTCGATGATGACATCGTCAAAGTCGTCACCACCGAGATAGGTGTCGCCGTTGGTGCTTTTCACCTCGAACACACCGTCGCTGATTTCGAGGATGCTGATGTCGAACGTACCACCGCCGAGGTCGTAGACTGCGACGACGCCGTTCTTCTGATCGAGGCCGTAGGCCAGCGCCGAAGCGGTCGGCTCGTTGACGATGCGGATGACATCAAGACCAGCGATGCGGCCAGCGTCCTTGGTGGCTTGGCGCTGGGCGTCGTTGAAGTAAGCAGGAACAGTAATGACCGCCTGATCGACCTTATCGCCGAGGAAGGCCTCAGCGTCGGCCTTGATCTTGGCAAGGATCATCGCGCTGATTTCCTGCGCGCTGTAGTCACGGTCGCCCATGCGGACGCGCACATCACCATTGGGGGCGGCGCTGATCTGGTAGGGGATACGCTTAACCGCGTCCTGCACCTCGCGGTCTTGGAAGCGACGACCGATGAAACGCTTGACGGAAAACACGGTGTTTTCCGAGTTCATAATGGCTTGGTTGCGGGCCACTTTACCCACGAGGCGCTCGCCGTTCTTGTTGATGGCGACCACCGAGGGGATGAGGCGACCACCTTCCGACGACGGAATCACGGTCGGCTCGCCGCCTTCCATCACGGCGATGACCGAGTTGGTCGTCCCGAGGTCGATACCGATAACACGTGCCATGGTTGGGGTACTCCTTCAGAGGTTTACAGGTTCTAGGTTGGGTGTGCAGTGGTCGGCCTGTTGGGTCTCTTAACCCAGTGTTGGCCGCCCTGCGGGTAGGGTCTATACCCTTAACGGTACAGGATTTATGTTGATTCTACGTAAGCGCCGGGGGTTAAGGTGCGACGCGCACCATTGCCGACCGCAGGACGCGCTCACCGCTGGCGTAGCCTTTGCGGAGCGTCTGGCTGACATGGCCGCTGGCGATACCATTCGCTTCGGCTTCGGGGTCAACCCCGATAGCCTCGTGGCGGCTGGGGTCGAACGGCTCACCGGTGGGGTCGATGACCTCAATGTGCAGCTCATCCAACATCTTGTGGATTTTATTCAGCAGCAGGCCAACCCCGTTCATCCACGGGTTGCCTTCCAGCTCGGCAGGGACGTTGGCCATCGCCAGCTCGAAGTCGTCGATGATGGGCAGGAACTTGGCGACGGCATCTTGTACGCCGTGTGTTTTGCTTGCGCCGACTTCTTTCTCGACGCGGCGCTTGTAATTGGCGAAGTCGGCACGCTCACGCGCCCAACCGGCTTGGAATTCCGCCGCCTTGGCCTCCCACTCCGACATCGCGGCATGGGACGGCGCGGCGGCCTCGTTCTCGGCGTCGGGGGCGGCTGTGTCGTTCACGGGCGTGTTGGCATCTTGGCTCAAGGGGGCATCCTCCGGGCATTTACGGGCTTACAACTGTCACGGGGGCATTGTAACAGCCGTGTGATAGATGTGTGTTAGAAGTTTGGGGGAAGAGGGAGAGAAAGGGAGTGATGAGAGGCAAGTGATGCGTGATGAGGTATAGGGGGACGAGGCTTGCCCGCTCGGTGAAATTTGTTTGCAAAGAATAACAGAGGACAGGGCATGCCCTGTCCGTACAACACGGATGATCCCGCGCCTTTTCAATTTGTGTGTGAGAAAATTTCTTCCTGTACGGACAGCATATATGCTGTCCGCGCTGTCCATCCGGTTACACATAGGGGCGAGGCTTAGCAGCCCATCGCCCCTACGTGCTTTACCTCATCACTCAGCACTAGCCCCTCAGCACTGCCCTTCCCTACCCCTGTGGAGGAAAGACCGTTGTCAGGGCTTCGGGGAGCATGTCGCGCCACGCAGTGTAATTGTGACCGGCGCTGTGTTCCTTGTAGGTCAGGTCGTAGCCGCGCCCGTTCATCAACTCGGCCATTTCGCGGTTTTCGGGCAGCAGCCAATCCATCGTGCCGCAGTCCATCCAGATGTTGAGGTCGCGCTTGGGGAAATCGCGCACCATCGCTTCGGTGATGGAGGGGTGGTCGGTCAAGCTCATTTGGAACGCGCCCGCCTGCGAAATCACCTTGCCAAAAATGTGCGGCAGGCGCAGGCCGGTATAAAGCGCCTGCTGCCCCCCCATCGACGCGCCCATCACGCCCCATGTGCCGGGGTTCTGATCGTGGTCGAGCAGGTTGAGGTTGTTATAGGCCAGCGGCAGCACCAACTCGGTCAGTTGGGCGAGGACGGTATCGGTGGCGTTGTACTCGTGGTAGCGCCCTGCGCCAGCGTTGTGAATCAGCGCCAGCGCGACCGGCTGGATGCGGTGTACCGCAATCAGGTTGGCGACAATCTGGGTGATATTGGCGCGGCGCAGGTAGTCGCGCCCATCGAACACCACCAGCAGCGCGACAGGTTGGTCGGTCGGCGGGTGGTACAGCCACACGTCGCGGCGGTCATCACCAACCAGCGCGGGGTGGTAAATGGCGTGGCGCGTAATCTCGCCCTGCGGCGTGTTGCTCATGAAGTCGATGAAAATGCTGGGCTGGCGGGCGGGCATGGTGAAATAATTATTGCTGTAGCCCAAGCCATTGGGGATTTGATTCCGATTGAGGGGGTCGAGGACGCGCTCGTCGTCCTCGTCGGGGTCGGTGGTGAACACATATTCGGCGTAGGCATCGGCTGTCAGTTCCAGCGCATACGTCCAGATGCCGGGCGCGCTCTGGGTGAGCTGTGCCGCACCCGCACGACCGTTCCCCCACTGGTTGAAATCGCCGATAAGTTCGGGCGCGGTCTCGCCCTGCCACACAAAAGTAGCGGTGCCGCCGTCGATGACGGGGTTGCCTTCGGTCTGGGCGCGGTCGAGCAGGTCGGCGGCGTTCGGTGTGGTCATCGGTGATTCCTCCCCCAACAAAACAATATTTGATTGTAGCGCTGGATGTTTAAGGTGGCGCTAACAGGGTGTTATCGGGGCGCGAAAGACACAAAAAAACAGCCGCCCCAATTGGGAACGGCTGTTTTTGTCTTGAAGGGGGTAGGAAGCAGTCAGTTAAGACTACTTGACATCGACCTTCGCGCCGGCCTCTTCGAGCTGCTTCTTGGCGTCAGCAGCCTTGTCCTTGGTGACGGCCTCGAGGATCTTGTTCGGGACCTGCTCGACGGCATCCTTGGCCTCCTTGAGGCCGAGGCTGGTCAGGGCGCGAACGACCTTGATGACGTTGATCTTGTTCGGGCCGCCGTCGGTCAGGACGACATCGAACTCGGTCTTCTCTTCTTCAACGGCGGCAGCGGCGGCGGGCGCAGCAGAAGCCATCATCATCATACCACCGCCAGAAGCGGCCTTGACACCCCACTTGTCTTCGAGGAGGGTCTTCAGTTCCGAGGCTTCGAGGATGGTCAGGGCGCTCAGTTCCTCGACCAGTTTGTTCAGATCGGCCATTGCCAGAATCCTTTCGTGATTATCACGGGTATGTTTGGGTTTATGGTGGGTCTTACGGGTAGAACTGGACAGGAACGGGGGTTAGGCCGCGCCTTCCTTCGATTGGTCTTCCAATGCTTGGATGACGTTGATGACGCCAGCGGTGGCCTGTTGCAGGACGCTGACCAGACCCTCGGCGGGCGACACCACCAGCCCAATGATTTGGGCGCGGAGTTCGTCCAGCGACGGGAGCTTGGACAGTGCATCGACCTGCGCGGCGCTGAGTGTGCTTTCGCCCATCTGCGCGCCGGTGACCTTCATCTTCTCGGTGCGGGTCGCGTCTGCGCCGTATTCCAGCACAGCCTTCGCCACACCGGGCAGGTTGTCCATGCCCAAGGCGATGGCGACCGGCCCATTGAGGAGGTTCTCCGGGACCTGCCAACCCGCCTGCTTAAGGGCGATGGTCAACAGCGTGTTCTTGGTCACGATGTACTTACCGCCAGCGCCACGGACGACCGCGCGGAGACCTTCGACCTCCTGCACGTTCAGCCCCTGCGACTGTACGACGACGAAACCGCCGGTTTTACCCAGCATCTCGATGTACTGCGCGACCAGCCGTTCCTTACGTTCACGGTTGATAGCCAAGTGCGTTACCTCCTTTCCTTCAAGAGTTGTTCTTGCTTGCCAGCCAACCGGCAATAAAAAAACCGGCGACCTGCCAAAACGCGCAAAGGCCGCCGGTGTATGGTTAACCCCGATGTGCCTTCACCTCGGTGGGAAATTAAGGGGACTTTTTATCTGCCCCGCCCACGTTCTGTGGCAAAGAACGTCGGTCATTATAGGCGCTGGGCCGGGTGAGTCAAGGGCGGGGTGGCTTTACGCGCCAAAGCGCTCCTCCAACCAACCCACTGCAAATTCGACGAGGTGCGCCGCGTCTAGCAGATAAGCGTTTGCGCCGCCGACTTTGCCCTGTCGCCCATTCCCCGCCGCGACATACGCCTGACCCATCTCCTCGAACGAGTAATCGTCGTGTGGGTCGCCGGTGTCGTAGTCCTCGACATCGACCCAAACGGTTTGACCGTCGCGCAGCAGCGGGCAGCGGTAGTGGACGGTGTTTTTCTGGCGCAGCTTGGCGCGGAACTCGGCATGATGCAACAGGGTGATGGTGTCCAGCGGCGCGCCGAGCATCAGAACTTGGCCGCCGCGCTGGGTGAGTTTTTCCAGCGGCGACCCCGTGCCGTAGCCGTAGTTCAGCGGGTGGTTGGTAGTCAGCCACTCGGCTTGTGCGCCCACCGCGCTCATGGACGCCTCTGGGTTGAGGCTGCGGACCGCGCCCGGCCATGTGCGAAAGAACTCCGCGAGGATGCTGTGATCACGCACCGCCCGCGCCGTCGCGGGGTTAAACGGGGGATGTTCGGCGTAATAAATCGATTGCTCCTCGTCGTCCAATTCGCCAATGTCGTCGGGAATGTCGTTCCAGCCGACGTACATCATCAGTGTGCCGGTGGGTGTTAGGGCGTTGAGCAGCGCTTGTAGGATGGTGTTGGGGCCGCCCATCACCTCACCGACCGCCTTGACCGAGGCGTGGAGCATGAGCATCTGGCCGGGCTGGACGCCCAGCGCTTGGAAGTCTGCCAGCAGTTGGCTGGGGCTGTAGGGGGTATGACCGTCGGACATGAAAGGATGAACCTCGCAGGTATTTTCGGCGATGGTTCTATTTTACAGCGAACCCGCCCACGCGCTGAATGCGAGGATGAGGACACCCAGCGCCGCCGATGCCCACGTCAGCCAGACCTCGCGGCGGCGCAAACGCGCATACTCGGCGGGGTCGCCCTTGCCCTTGGAGTCGAGCAGCGTCAAGCGTTCCAGCGCAGGCGCGACGCCGAACTGAATCAGCGCGCCGCTGATAATCATCCCAACCAGCGCGATGTGCTTGAAGAGGATGACGCGGCTCCACTCATTGTCGAACTGCATCAGGCCGTCGTAGTTTTCATTGGCGGCCATCTGGAACATACCCGTTACCAGCAGGACGGCCAGCGCGAGGTTGAAATACGGAGTCATACGGGCGCGCAGACGGAACAGCAGGCGCATGGTTTCGCTGCCCTCGCCCAGTGCCCGCCGCGACTCCGGCCAGACTGTCACGACCGTGATGAGCAGCCCGCCCACCCAGAAGGCGGTGGCGACGAGATGGAAGAACAAGCTAAGGGCAAGGGTTGGCTGGCTCAATCGGCGTCTCTCCTACGGGTGGATAAGCGGGTAGGACAATCTCGCCGCAGCGCTTCTCCATCCGCAGTAGGGCATCAAACGCAGGGCGGATGGCGATATAGCCGTCAGTGAGGCGCGGGTCGGTGATGGAAAACCAATATTCCTCGTCGTCCGGCGTCCAAGCTGGGTCAGCGATGAAAATGGCGCTCATCAGCCCGACCCACGGCGTCCAGTGGTCGGCAGCGTAGGTGTAAGCGCGCACGAGGTAATCGGCCTGCTCTACTTCGCTGACCGCGTACCATGCGTAGGTGGGGTCGGTCGGGTTGGTCGTCCAGCCGACCTCCAAAATGGCGACCTGTCGGGCGGCGTCGCCGTTGGCGACCATAATTTTACGCAGGTCCTCGACCCTGCGAAAACTCATCCAGCGGTGGCCGCCTTTGGCGACGGCATCGTCGGGGCCGACCTCTGGCGCGTCATAACCCGCTGCGTGAACGCCCACCACGTCAATATACTGCTGGAAACCGAGGTCGTACATATCCTGCAAATAGAGGTCATCGCGCCGGGCGATGGCGTCATCATTGCCGGTGGGGCTGAGGCCCGCCGAGATGAGGATGGCGGCGGGGTCGGCGGCGCGGATGGCCGCGCTGCACGCGGCCAGCGACTCGACGTACTGGACGGCGTTGGGCGGCATCCCGCCCCATTCGCGGCTGAGATTGGGCTCGTTGAGGATTTGGTAGGCGGTAATCCGTCCGGCAAACTGTGAGGCAACCGCGCCGCAGTAGGCCGCAAATTCGGCGGTGTCACGCGGCGCAAAATCGACCGCGTTGGTCAGGTCGCTCCCCGGCATGGCCGCCCACGGCGGGACATGGCCCAGTCGCGCCACCAAGCGCAGCCCTCGCCGTTCGGTCTCGGCGAGGATGGCCTCAAGGCGACTGAGGTCGAACGGTGCGCCCTCTGCTGGCTGGATGTCCTGCCACGCCACAATGTGTTTGACATGGTTGAAGCGCATCATGCTCACCCAGTCCAGCATCTGACCGCCCCAACCGCCGTCCCACCACACAAAGGCATGGATGCCGTAGGTCAGCGGGGCAAACGGCGGCTCAACCACCGCGTCCCCTGCGAACGGGTCAGGGTCGGGCTGGGAGACGAACATAATCAGTCCCATCGTGGCAAGCGCGCCGACGATGACCAATAGGTTGCGGAGGGGTTCAGGCATGGGGCTTGGGGAATCCATCAGAATTGAGAGAGGTATAAAGGCACGGGGGCATCGGCGCGCTGGCACAATGCCCCCGGTGTGATGTTTTGCAGGGACTACTGAATCAGACCCTTGTAGCGGCGGTTCCACTCTTGCAGCGACCAGAAACCGGGGCGGCGGGTGAACTCCGGCCCAATTAGGCTGTAAGGAACGTTGTCGTCGGTTTCTGACCAGCCCGCGCTGGGGCCGTAGTTCAGGTTCCAGACGATGGCGAGGCGGACGAACTTACTCTGTTCCATCAGCGTGGCCGCTTCGTAAAGCCACTGCGCCTGTTCTTCCAGCGTGTTATCGACGGCGTAGTCCCAGCCCGCCGGGACGCCGGTCAAATCTTCACCCGATGCCCAGCCGAACTCGGTGACACACAGCTTCTGGTCGCCGCCCGCCAGCTCGACGCGGTTGGCGTAGTATTCCAGCGTGCTGCGGAAGCTCCAACTGTGGTGCGGGTTGTCGAACGGCCCACGGAAGGTCGCGGTCGGGTCATCCGGCACGGCGTCCCATAGGAAGTTGGGGGCGAGGTTGTAGCCGTTGTGGTGTGCGCCCACGCAGTCGGTATATTCCAGCATCCCTGCGTCAATCATGGCATCGAAGTAGGCGAAGTCGTCGATGGCGAACGGGACACCAGTCTGGGCGTTGGTGCCGCCGCCTGTGGTCGAGAGCGCACCGCTGACAACCATCACGTTGGGGTCAATGGCCTTGATGCCCTGATAGGCGCGGCGCAGCAGCTCGACGTAATCATCGGCGCGCAGGCCGCGTGGCGACGCCCACTCGCGGTCGAGGTTCTGCTCATTCCAAACCTCTATGGCCTGAATCTGGCCGGGGTAGCGGTTCATCAGCGTGGCGAGGAAGTTGACGTAATCTTGGGTGTCTGCCGGGGGGCCATGCATCCCTTCCGGCTGGTTGTCGGGCAGCGCCCATTCCGGTGAAGTGACGACCGAAGCCAGCACTTTGATGCCGAAGCGGTCAGCGGCACGCATGGCGTTGTCCAGCACCACCCAGTCGTAAACACCCTGCTCCGGCTCGATGTACTCCCAGCGCACTTGCAGCTTAATCCAGTCCATCGACAGGTCATCGCGGACCATACGCATCCAGTTGTTCTGGTCTTGGCGGTCGGCGCTGTTCTCCGGCTTGACTTGGATGCCCAGCTCAAAGATGTCCAGCGTCAGCGGGACGACGGTGGGGGCGGCGGTTGGCGCAGGTGCTTGAGTCGGCTCCTCGGTGGCGGCCTGCGCGACGAGGACGCTGGAATCGGTCCGCAGCGCCTCATCCTCGGTGGCAGCAGCCTCAACCGTCGGCTCCTCGGTGGGCGGGATGGGAGTGCTGGTGGCCGCTGGAAGGGTCGGGGTACTGGTCGGCGCGAGTGTCGGAGGCTGAGTCACCTGCGCGACGGCCAGCGGTTGGGTCGCGGTCGGGAAGGCGGCATTAGCGCGCACGTCGATGGGTGCGGCCTGTGCCGGGCGGGGCGTATAGGTCAGGTAGATGCCGAAGAAGGTCATCCCTGTGATGATAAGCGTCAGCAGCGACCACGTGATGACGAAGCCGCGCACTTGGCGCTTGATGATTGATGTCCGTGCCATAGCAAATTACCTCTATCGTGAACTAACGTGAACCAGCAATGGCGGCGCAGGCGGGGCAGCCCCCACCGGGGCGCACCATCGCATACCCGCCCTGCGGGTCGTTACCGTCGTAACGGGTGAAATCGACGTTCCAGACAATCAGCATCCGCACGCGCCCGCTGCGCGAGGCCAGCGCAATCGACTCGGCGAGCCAAGCGGACTGTTGGGCCACGGTGGTGTTTGCGCCCCACGCGAAGTTGGGCGCAATCGGGCCGTAGCCCTCTGGCGAAACATAGCCCAGCTCCGTGAAGCACAACGGCTTGCTGCCGCCGGTGATATTATCGTAGCGGCTAATCATCGTCCAGAAGTAGCGGGTCGGGAAGTTGTCGCGGGGGTCGCCACTGGTCTGGCTGGGCGGGACGACACCCTCGTTGTAGTGGACGCCCACACAGTCCATCATGTTTGCGCCGCCCGCCTCCCACAGTTGGCGGAACCAGTTGTCATCGTTGACGACTTGACCGGGGAAAGCGGCCTCTGCACCGGTCGGGGCGGGCGCGGCGCTGATGACCAAGACGCCAGAGTTGACGCTCTTAATCTTCTGGTAGGCCTGCCCCAGCATGGCGGCATAGTTCGCACCGCTGATTTGACCCCGCGGCCACTCGCGGTCAATGTTCGGCTCATTCCACACCTCGATAGCATCGGGGCCGTAGCCCGCCACGCCCGCGAGGAAGTTGGTGTAAGCCTCAATATATGCGCCGCCACCGTTCGCAAGCTCATTGGGGTTGCCGAGGATGGAGAGCAGAATCTTGAAGCCTGCGCCTTTGGCCGCTTGGATCTCATCGGCGAATGCGCCGGGGTCGAGGCCAACCGAATAGACCAACTGCACCTTCATCCATTGCATCCCGGCTTGGCGCATCGCGCCGATGGCGACCTGTGAGCCGGGGTTGGTCACTTGGCCGCCGTACTCAAAGCTGCCGTCTAAGAGGATGCTGCCCGGCCCCGGTGCGACACTGGGACGGTTGATGACCGGTGCACCTGTGCCGCCTCCGCCCGCCGCCGGTTGGGTTGGGATAATCGGCACGAGGGTTGGGGTAGCGGTTGGTGTCGGGGTCGGGGTGTTGGTCGGGAGGGGTGTAGGAGTCACGGTCGGGCGCAGGACCGCGACCTGTGCGCCGCTGCGGGTGAACGACTGCCCGCCATCGACAATCTCAACGTTGATGGCGTAGTTGCCTTCCGCTGCTTCCAGCGTCACGCGCAGTTCCGGCGCGTCGATGCTGGTAATGACCTCGCTTACTGTGCCATCTGACCCCTGTACACGCCAGCGCAGCGCCAATTCACCGTTTGACGCCTCAACTGGCAGGCCGAGCCGATAAGCCTGTACCGCCTCGTTTAAGCCCTGCGCCGTCCCGGTCGATGCTCCATCGGCCAGCGCGACACCGCCCAGCCCGAAGCTGGACAGCGCCGATAGGCGGAAGCGCAGCGCGGCAGGCGTCGTCAGCCAGATTTTCTCGGCGGGTGAGCCGTCTGGGTTCTCGTACAGCAGGAACGGCGCGCCCGTGTCAGGGTCGAGGCCGGGGACGGCGCGCAGGCCGTCCAGTTCAGCGAGGATGACTCCGCCCGGCTCGACTGAGCCAATCTCGGTCAGTTCGCTGGCGATGGTGACATTCCCCAGCTTGGCGAGCGCCGCGTCATAGCTGATGGTCGAAAACGCGCCGTTGACCTCGCGGGCGGACAGCGCATTCAGACCAGCCACCAGCTTATAGCGGCTGACCTCGCGCACCGACCAGCGCAGCAGCGCCTCGACATAGCGGTCTTCCCCGGCGGCGTACTCGACCGGATTCAGCGGCAGCTCGACCTGAACAAAGTCTGCCGCTGCGCCGATGGCCTGCCAGTCATACGCGCCAGTCTGCCAAGCGCCTTCCGTATTTTGTGCGGCGGGGACAATCACGCCCAACAGCAGACCGTTACCCCGGAACAACTGCCCGGCGGCGGTGACGAAGGCAGCGAAATCGTCGCGGGCGCTGTCCGGCAGGCCGCGGTAGTCGATGAACACACCCGCGAAGCCGCCGCTGAGGGCGACCGCCGCCAACTGTTCAGCGTGGGCGCGCCGCCCCGCCGATGAGCTGATGAGGTTGACAATCGTACCGATGTCGAGGGCGCGGGGGTCGGTGAAGTTCTGCACCAGCGGCATGACGCGGTAGCCCGTGCCAATCTGCCAGCCGGGCGCGAGGCTGCCAACCAACTGCCCCGCCGGGTTGGGGCTGAGACCGCCGGGCGTGACGATGGTGGCAAGCTGGGCGGCCTCGGAGCCGAACGTCTGGGTGATGTCTACTGGGACGACGACCTGCGGGTCGATGCGGCTGGCCTCGAACAATGCGATATGGCGCGGGAGCGTGCGCGGCGTCCTGACGGCCAGTGTCCCACCCGTGGTGGGCTGGCTGGGCAGGAAACGCCAGCGCCCCGCCTCAGCGTCGTAACCGTAGGCGTCCAGCGCGTCGAGGTTGACGCCCATGGGGACGGCCACGTCCAGCGCGACCGAGTTCGGCGCAGTTCCGGTCGTCTCGATGCCGTAAACCGGGCTGCGGAGCGTCAGATAGCCGGGGACGCTGGCGCGCACCGCAAACAGGGCATCATCGTCGCTGGCGGCGAAGGCATCGGGCGTGTTCGCGCTCAGGGCGACGCCGAAATCGGTCCCGGTGTCGTCGGGCCGAACAGCCAGCGTCAGGCCGTCCAGCGCGGCGGCGTTGTTCACCGCGTCCAGCGTGACGTACTGCTCACCGAACAACCGGTCATATAGGTTGACCGGCGGCAGGAACAGCCCGACCGCCACCAACACGGCGGCGAAGGCCAGCGCTGCACCGAAGGTCAGCAGGCAGCCAAGCGTGTTGGGGCCGCGCCGCTGCGTGACCACCAAGCGCTGAGGCGGTACAGCCTGAACCTGCGGGGTCGGGTCTTTGGGGGTTGGGGGGGAGGATTGTTTTTCGTCGGTCATCACGTCCACAGAATGTTATTCTTGGCATTTGACCAGACAGTTTAGCGAATCGCGTAGGGTGTTGGTAGGGCGTCCGTCTTGTACAGTGGGCAAGCGTCGGGTTGGCAGGCGGCGGGCGCAAAAAAAGGGCTGCCCATGTGGACAGCCCTTTTTGATTTCAGGCGGAGCCAAACCTTACGGCACGCGCTCGATGCCCAGTTCAATCACGCCGTAAGCGCCCGCGTCGCGGGAAATCTTGACATCGACGCGGCCATCAGCGGGGACGACGAACTCGAACGACATCCGCAGGTTCTGGCCGACGGTGTTGGACGCCAGCGTCACGCCGCCTTGTTGGACGAGGATGACGGGGTCGCCGCCGACCTGTGAGACGCTGCTGATGGTGACGCGGATGGTCTCGCCAGCGGTCGCCTCAAAGGTCAGTGACTGCGGGGCTGATTTGTCGCTCAGAGTGACTTCGACCGGGCCGCGCTCCAACGAGCCGCCGCTGACGCCGGTCAGCGTCAGTGTGACGTTGGCCTGCGACGCGCTGGATACGGTGTACAGCACCAGCAGGTAGCGGCCATCGTCCGGCAGGCTGACGCCGAACAGTTCGGGGTCAAGCCCCGCGCCGCTGTCGTCATCCTCAGCGATGAGCGTGCCGTCCTCAGCGAGCAGGCGCACGGCGGTATCGACATCGCCCGCGCTGGTGACAGCCGCCGACACGAGGTCACCGGCCATGCCCGTGAAGCCGAAGGTCTCGGCAGCGCCGGGGATGCCGTCGAATACGACGTTGACCGTATCGCCATAGGCAATCAGGCGCACATCCAGCGGGTCAATCGGTCCAAGGTCGCCGGGGATGGCAGTCGCACCCGGCAGGCTGTCGGGCGGCGCTGTCACCGGGGTCGAGGTCGGCAGGACGGGGGTGGGGGTGGCCTCCGGCGCAGCCGACTCGGTGGTCGGTTCCGGCGTAGCTTCAGTGGTGGGTTCAACCGTCGGCTCGGTGGTTGGGGCAGGAGTCGGCTCCAGTGTCGGGACACTGGTCGGCTCGACCGGCGCGGGGACGAGGGTCAGCGTTAAGGTGTACTCGCCCAGCACGATGCGGTTGGGGTCAACCCCACGGAAGCTGTCCACGAGGATAGTGTAAGTCCCTGCCGCAGGCAGTTCGTAGCTGCTGATGCGGGCTTGGATGCCGCCGCCGCTGTCGTCGTCCTCGGTGAGCTGCACGCTGTCTGGCCCAATTAGGCGCACCAGCGGGTCGAATTCGTTGCTGTTCAGCTCAATGGTGACGGTATCACCCGCCGCACCGTCAAAGGTGTAACCGACGCGCTGATTGGTCTCGGTCAGTTCAGCGACAATGGGCGCGCCGGGGGTGATGCTGCCGCTGGCCGAGGTGTCGGGTGCGGGCGTGGCTGGGACAGCCGTGGCATCGGGGACGGCGGTCACGTCTGGGGCGGTGGTCGGCGCAGTCGTCGGGGCGGCTTGGTCGGCCTGCCCGCTGCGGTTAACCACGAGCGTATACGCGCCAAACAGTTGACGGTCGCCCGCCGGCCCACGGAAGCCGTCGGCCACCACGGTATAGTTGCCATCCACGGGGAGAGTGAACTCCTCGACCAGCGCGTTCAGGCCGGGACCGCTGTCGTCGTCCTCGACCAAGACATTACCGTCCGGCCCCAACAGGCTGAACTTGGGGTCGAAGTCGTCAGAGTTCAGCTCGATGGTGATGACATCGCCCGCCGTGCCGAAGAAGGTGTATTCACCAGTCTGAATCTCAGAGGTCAGTTCGCCGATGACAGTCTGGCCGTAGTCGATTGCGCCGTCGGTGGGCATGGTGGCGGTCGGTTCAGCGGGGACAGGCGTCACTTGGCCTGCCGGTTCACTGGTCGGCGGTACTGCGGTCGGCTGGGCGGCGGGCGCACTGCTGTCCGCACCTTCGACCGCAAGGCTGAGGGTGAAGCGACCCTGAATGGTGCGCTCCCCGGTGAAGCCACGGAAACCGTCGGCCAAAATGAGATATGTCCCGTCATCTGGCAATCGGAGCGCAGGTCGATAGTCAAAACTTCGCCCGCACGCCCCTCGTAGGTGTACTGCGCGCCCTGCGCGACGATGGACAGCTCACCGGCGACCATCTCACCCGCCGCAATCGCGCCCTCATTGGCTGAGCGTGCCACAACCACTTCTAGGCTGTACGCACCGCTGGCGCGCTGTCCGCCGTTGGTCTCGGCGGCGTTACGGCTGGTCACATAGACGCGATAGCTGCCCGTCGCGGGCAGTTCATAGGCGGCGATTTGCGCGTCGGTGGGGGGTAGGCCGTTGTCGCTGTAGCGCAGTTGCAGCCCGTCCGGGCCGAACAGCACGAGGAAGGCGTCAAAGTCCGGTGAGCGCAACGTCAGGGTGACAATCTGCCCCGCTGTGCCTTCCAGCACGTAATCATCGCCAGCGCGGTCGGTATCAAGCTGGCCGTTCAGAATCCCCGGCGCGAGCGAACCCTCACCCCCCGTCGAAGCCGGGGCTTCAATGGTCAGCGTGCCGCTGGCGACGATGTTCCCATTCTCGACCACGTTAATCTGGTAGACACCAGCCGGGTCGGCTACCTCGCTGGTCAGCGCGATGGCGTAGCCGCCGTTCTCATCGCTGACGAACGGGGTAGTAAACACGACCGCACTGCTGGGCTGATAAATGACATCTAAGGTATAAGAGGCACTGGGGGCAAGGCCGACCACGGAGACCTCATGGGTCGTCCCGTTGGGGCCGCTGGGCGGGTTGACCGTGACAACCCCCTGCGCGGAGGTCGCGGCGGCAGCCACCAGCACCGCCAGCACTGCGAACAGCACAAAAAAGCGGACTCTCGACATGACAATTCCCTTCAGTAGTCGGCACAATGCCGTCATTATGAACCGGTTAGCTTAGTGGTGGGTGAAACCTAGTCGTCAAGACCACCCAACAGACCCTTGAGTTCGTCATCCAAGAACATCATGTTGGTGGTCGTGCCACGCATCCGGCGGATGACCCGATAGGCGCGGGTCAAGTCCTCGCGGCCTTTGGTCTTCTCGATGGTCATCGGCTCGCACTCGAAGGTTTCTTTGACCTGTTCATAGGTCGCCTCGCTGATGACCACCGCGCCGCGTGCGTTCTCCTGCAAGATTTTACTGATTTCGGTGGCTTCGCCTAGTGCGCCGAATTCTTTACGACTGCTGCCCCCAACGTTGCCGAGGACGGCGATTCCGGTGTGGATGCCAATGCCATAGAACAGGCGCTGCTCCTCTGGCAGGGTCTCGTGAAGCGCCTCAAGGTCACTCAGCATCGCCAGTCCGGCGCTGACAGCGCGCTCGGCGTGGTTGGGCTGTGGGTTAAGTTGGGTGTTGAACAGGCCGGTCACGGCATCGCCCATATACTTATCGACGATACCTTCATAGAGGTTGATGGCGTCGCTGGACAGGCTGAGGTATTGGTTAATCACGCTCATCAGTTGGGCGGGGTCAAGCTGCTCACTGAAAGAGGTGAAGCCGCGCACGTCGCAGAACATGGCGGTAATCTCGCGCTCCTGTCCAGCCACGTCCTGTGCCGCTACCGTTCGCAGATTCTTGAGCAATGCGGTCGGCAGGTAGCGGGCAGCCTCGGCAAGCTGTTGTTCACGGGCGCGCTGCTCGGTCAGGTCGTTGATGACCAGCGCGAGGCCGTCGCTCTGGTCTTGGACGGCCTTCAGTACACTAATGGAAATATTCCAATAGCGCCGCCCACGTTCCGGCAGGTCAATTTCAATATCGACCAGCATGGGGATGTTGCTGTTGGTCACGTAGCGCATGGCGTTGTAGAGCGTCTCTGGCAGGCCGCCCAAAATGGCTGAAATGGCATTTCCGACGAGGCCAGAATCGCGCCCGAAGATGACGCCAGCGGCGTGGTTGCTGGTCGTTACGATGTCGTGGTTGTTGAGCGTGATGACACCGGTTGGAATCGAGTCAAAGATGCGCTCCAACAGGTCGTTGAGCGTGGTAATCTCGCGCAGGCGGTCACGCACGCCGGTGAACAGCCGGGCGTTGTCGATGGCGACGGCGGCATGGTCGGCAAACGCCGAGAGCAGGTCCAACTCGCGCTGCTGGAACAGCCCGGCCAAAATGCGGTTATCGCAGTATACAATCCCGACCATCTCGTCGCGCACGGTCAGCGGCACGGCGATGATGCTCCGCAGCGCATACCCGACAATGGACTTCTGCTCGGAATAGCGCGGGTCGTCCTGCGCGTTGGTGGTCAGGACGGGTTTACCGTTCGCCACGACATCGCTGATGATGCTTCGGCTGATGATGAAGTCGCGAGCTTGGCCGCTTTTGGCCTCCATCGTACCAGTGTTAATGTCGAGATTGGTCTCAATACCACGTGCCACCGCAAACTGGTCATATTCGCCGGTTTCGCGGTTCTTGAGGACGATATAGCCGCGCTCTGCGCCAGTCAGGTTCAACACTGTATCCATGACTTGGTTCAACACCTCGTCTAGGTTCAGGTTGCTGGTGAGCAGAGCGGTGGTGTCTGCCAGCGCCCGCAGCGTCCGCAGCTCAATGAGCGTGGTCAAAATTTGTTTATTGAGCGCTTCCAGCCGGGCTTTGGCGTGGTTGACCGTCTCTAATACGCCGGTCGGCAGGGTCATCCCGCGCAGGCGCAGGGTCTCGCGGTGAGTCTGGAGGATGGTGACCAGTTCGTCGGCCTTAATGACCAGCTTGCGGGCGGCCTCTTGGCTGGTGGCGGGCATCCCCTCACTGCCCATCTCGTCCAGCTTCTGGGTTTCGTCGGTCATTCGCTGAACACCTCATAGATGTTGACCGGCTGGGCGATGCCTTTGGCCTGCACCGGTGGGCGTGACTCAAGCCGGAGCTTGGTGCGGCTGGGGACGGGATTTGCCAGCAGGTGAGCGCGGGTTTGTTCGCTGATGATAATCTGGCCGTCCTCGGCGTTCTCTTCGAGGCGCTTGGCGACGTTGATGCTGGAACCAATGGCCGTAAAGTCGCGCCGGTTGTGGCTGCCGACGTTGCCCAACGTCGCCACGCCGGTGTTGATGCCAATGTGGTAGCGGTGCGGGGCGATGTCCAGCGACTTATACAGCACGTCGAAATGTTCGCGGATGCGTAGGGCGGCATCGACAGCGGCGGCGGCATGGTTGGGCTGGGGGTTAAGCTGGCTGTTGAACAGCGCCATAATCTCCGTACCCATATACTTGTCAATCACCCCGCCCGCGTCATGGATGCAGTCCGACGCCAGCGAGAGGTAAATATTGATGGTCTGCATCAGCTCCTGTGGGCGGACACCCTTGGGCAGGTGCGCCAGCGGGAAGGTATCAACATATAAGCACGTCACCTCGCGGCGCTCACCCCCGAAGCCCAGCCCAGCAATTTGGGTGATGTTTTCCAGCATGGCGGTCGGCAGGTAGTAGCGCAAAATGCGGAGGGTTTCGTTGCGGTCGCGCTGTTCGGTCAGGTCATCCAGCACCATCGCAATACCCTGCGGCGCGCCGTCCTCAGTCCCCTTCAGCGGGCTGATTTTGGCCTGAAGCACGGCGCGCCGACGTTCGCCCAGCGTCACCTCTGATTCGACCGTCTGCACTTCGTTGGTGTCGCGGACAGACTGCACCACCTCGACCAGCGCATCGCGCATCGCGCCGACCACCGCTTCCAGCGGTCTACCCGTCAGCGCCTGCGGGTCGGCGGCATTGAGCAGGGTAGCGGCGGCACGGTTGGCGCGCAAGATTTTGCCCTCTTGGTCCACCGTCACGACGCCGCTGCCAATGGAGTTAAACACGTTATCGGTCAAGTCCTTCACGCGGGTGATGTCAGCCAGCGTGCGTTGAAGTTCATCGAACAGCCGTGCGTTGGAGATGGCGGCGGCAACTTGGTTGGCAAAGGCGGCCACCAGTGTCTTTTCGCGCTCCCCAAACACACCGAACTTCAGCCGGTTATCGACATAAACCACGCCGAGGATGCGTTCCTTAATCCGCAGTGGCGCGCACAATACCGAGCGCAGGTCGAGCGCAATCACGCTCTGCATCCCGCTTAGGCGCATGTCATCGTTGGCATTGCTGGTCAGCAGCGCTTCACCGCTTTCGACGACCTGACGGATGACCGACCGGCTGAACTTGGCAGTCTTTTCAGCGGGGATGGCTTCGCCGGGGTTGTGTTCGGTGCGGTTGTGGATGGTGTCGGTATCGCGCAGCACCCGGAAATCCAGCTCTTTGGTCTCTGGGTCCACCAAGATGATGCAGCCGCGCTCCGCCCCACTCAGGCTGATGACGCCATCCATCGCGTCGCGCAGCACATTGTCCAGCACCAGCGACCGGCTTATGGCGGCGGCATTCTCGGCCAATGAGCGCAGTTGGGTGACTTCGCGCTGTTCATCCTTCAGCACGCGGTCAAATTTGGCGAGCAGGTCAAGCACGCTCTCCATGGACGCGATGCTCATGTTCGGCAGTTTAATCCCGCGCTGCTGGAGTAGGTCGTGCTGGCGCTTGAGCGATTCATAGGCCGTCTTGAGCAGAGGGGTAAGCTGCCCAATCTCAGCGGCAATCGCCATGGTCGCGCTGACAGTGATGGAATTGGTATCTTGGTCGAGCATAAGGGCTGTCTGGTAAGGGGACACTATCACCCAGTATAGTGTGGATTATGCATTGGGCGCAAACCGAGGCAACCATCCGGCCCAAGTTTAATTGATTGTCCACTACATCCAATTTTAGGTATGCGCATAAGGTTTGCTGGGTGTTCCTTGCCACAACCACACTCGCAGTGCAGGCGGGCATGGCCTACAATCGGGGGAAAACCCATCCTGACCCTATCCCCATGAGGCCGACCCCGTGACCCAAACCGCCACTATCTGGTGCGTCTCTGCGCCGCTGTACAGCCACACCGATTGGGGCGGATTCCTGCGTACCGCCCACGCTCTTACCCAGCGCGGACACCGTGTTTCTTGGGTCAGCGGCACGGCGATTGCGGGCGCAGTCAGCGGACTGCCGTTTTTACCCCTCGACGAGACCGGTTGGCTGTGGCCGCCCCCACCGCTGCCCGACATCAGCACCATCAAGCCGCAGGACGCCATCATGGTGCGCTACCGCCGGGCGCTGGACACATGGCTAGATGAAGGCAAAGTCGCTGACGGGGTGCGCGGTCTGTTGGCGCTGGCCGAACAGCACGGCGCGCCCGACCTCATCCTGACCGACCCGTTTTTGAGTGCGTCGGCCATCGCCGCCGAAGTCTTGGGCGTCCCAATGGTGGTCTGCGGCTGGCCAGCTTTGCGCGAACTGGACGAGACGCTGCTTTACCCCGTGCAGAAGGTGCTGGCCGACGACAGCCGTCAGCGGGTAGACCGGTTGTGTCAGATGTTTGGCGTGGTGGGTGAAAATTTCTCGACCGGGCCGACGCCCTCGATTCTCAGCCCACACCTACACCTGAGCTACTTCTGCGACACACTGCGACACATGGTATCAAGCCGACGCTCACAACCTGCTCGACCAAAACGAGTTCGTCGGCGGGGAGCCGGTCAGCGCGCCCGTACCCGACTGGCTGGCAGCGATTCCGGAGTCCGTCCCACTGGCAGTCATCACACTGGGAACGACCTTTACCGGTGACCTCGGCTTCTACGCATGGGCGGCGCAGGCGGCGGCGCGCTGCGGCTTACTGTCGGTCGTCGCGGTCGGCAACAACCCGATTGCGCCGGACGCCAAACAAGGCCTGATTAAGGCGCTTCCGCGTGGGACACGCTTGGTCAACTATGTCCCGTTCGATGCG
>JALONW010000385.1 GCA_025454725.1 Anaerolineae bacterium | reverse complement strand
CAGCCCCAGATTACGCTGGGTGCTGCCCATCTGAACGTACAGATATTTCATCTGGTCTTCCGGCAGGCCCAACCTCAGCGCCCGCTGATAATACGGTAGCGCTTCGGCCTCGCGCCCGGCGAAATCATACGCGCCCGCCATCTCGAAAACCACCAAAGGATGGTCGGGGTATTGGTCTAGCAGCGCTTTGAAGGCATCTATCGCGGCTTGTTCATTGCCTTCGGTTTCGAGTTTCAAGGCCGCGTCAATCAATGCCTGAATATCGTCCATTGTCACGCCTCCAAGACTGTCCGTAATACATCTATCGCGTTTTGTACCCCGTCTTCGGCGCGAATTTTCTCGCCCAACGCCGCCGCACGACGGCGCATCTCCGTATCGTTCACCGCCGTCGTGATGGCGTCCGCCAACCCTTCCGCCGTGATGTCTTTAATCGGCGCAGCTTTCGGCCCGACGCCTAAGCCGACCACGACCTTAGACCACGCATATTGGTCGAGCAGAAACGGCGTGATAATGGTTGGTATTCCGGCCTGCAGGCTTGCGCCAGTCGTGCCAGCCCCGCCGTGATGCACCGCCGCCGCGACCTGTGGGAACAACCAATCGTGCGAGATGTCATTCACCATATAGACCGTATCCGGCAGCGACTCCGCGCTCAGGCCGCCCCACCCAGACAGTAAAATGCCGCGCTGTCCCGACCGCTGAAGCGCCTCGACCGCCAACTGGGTTAAGCGCTCTGGCGACTCATCGACCATGCTGCCAAAACCGATATACACGGGCGGCGCTCCAGCGGCCAAAAACGCCTTGAGCGATTCGGGCGGCGCGTAATCGCTGGGCGCTTGTAACGCCCAATAGCCGGTGACGTGTTCTTGGGGCAGCCAATCCGCCGGTTTTGGGATGACCAACGGGCTGTAGGCGTACAAAATCGGCAGACCCGCCGCCCGCATCCGGCCAAAAATGGTGTTGAATGTGCCGAGGTTCGGCAGCCCCAAATCATTTTTGCGCCACTGATTAATGGCGGAGCGTGCCGTCACCCAAGACGCCCATTCGGTAAAGTAATGGAGTTGTCGGTTCAACAGGCCAAACGGCAGGCCACCCCGCATAAAAAAGGTCGGGAAGGCGCGGGTCGGGCTGAGAGGGGAGAGGTGTGAGCCGACGATGGGGATACCGTGTTTTTCGGCGCATTCTTGCGCGCCATACGCGACGGTCGAGGTGATAATCAGGTCTGCGCCCTCGGTTGCGGCTAAAAAGTCCTCGAATACGCTGCGGTAAATGGCGTTAAAAATCTCCATCACCTTGCCGAGCTTAAACATCAGCCATTTATCGCCCAACAATTGGCTGACCTCTGGCTTCTTGAGTTCATCCTGCACGTTGATGCGCGTCGGGTAGACCTTTAACCCAGCGGCTTGAATCATCGGCGCAAACACACTTGGCGCAGCCAATGTCACCTCATGCCCCGCCCGCTGCAACCCCATCCCCAAGGGGATATACGGCTGGACATCCCCGCGTGACCCCATCAACAGTATGGTGATTTTCTTGCCCATCATTCGCCCCCGTTTTTGCGCCGCTGGGAATTGTAACGCGATAGACAAGGAAAGGGGGCGGGCATATTCGTACCAGCCACCCCCTCATAGCAGGGCGACCCACCGGGTCGCCCCTACAGACCGGATAATCTCGCACACAGGTAAAAATGGCGCGAGAAGATTTCCTCCTGTACGGACAGGGCATGCCCTGTCCTCTCTACCCGCCCCGCACGCGCCGGATGAAATCGCGATATTCGAGCGCGGTGCGCTTGGGCGTGCGCTTGAGCGTCTCGAAATCGACATGGACGATGCCGAAGCGCTGGTGATAACCGTGCGCCCACTCGAAATTGTCCATCAGGCTCCACGCGAAATAGGCGCTCATCGGCACGCCGTCCGCGATGGCGCGCTCAACCGCGCCGAGGTGCTTGTGCAGATAATCGACGCGGCGCGGGTCTTCCAGCACGTCGCCGGTCGGCGCGTCTTCCTCCCACGCGCTGCCGTTTTCGGCCACGTACAGCGATTTGGGCGCATATTCGCGGTGGAGGCGCATCAGCGTCTCGTGCAGGCCATCGGGATACACTTCCCACTGCATCTGGGTGTAGACCATGCTGTCATCGGGCAGCACACGCCGCATCTGGAAGTCGCCGGTCGGCTCGTGCGCCATCTTCGCCCGCGTGTAGTAGTTGATGCCCAGCGCGTCGATGGGGACATTGGCCTGTGAAATCGCGCTCAGGTCATCGACGCCGCGCAGCTTGTCGCCCAGCCAGTCGATGATGTCCTGTGGGTACGTCCCCTTGAACACCGGGTCGAGGAACCAGCGGTTGTGGTAGCCGTCGAAGCGGACGGCGGCGGCGTGGTCTTCGGGGGTGTCGGTCTGTGGGTGCGACGGCCAAATATCCAGCACAATGCTGACCTCGGCGTCTGGCACATTCTGACGGATGACCGGGACGGCCTGCCCGTGCGAGAGCATTGTGTGATGGGCGACCCGATACGCCAGCACGAGGTCACGGATGCCCGGCGCGTGCCGCCCCTCATAGTGACCGACGAACGCGACCACATACGGCTCGTTGAGCGTCGTCCAGTGCTTCACGCGGTCGCCGTAGCGCCGTGTCACGAGGTCGGTGTAATCGGCGAACCACTTGGGCATGTCGGTGTTGGCCCAGCCGCCCCGGTCTTGCAGCGCCTGTGGCAAATCCCAGTGATACAGTGTCAGATAGGGGGTCATCCCCGCTTCTAACACACCATCAATTAGCCGGTCATAAAAGGCGAGGCCGGGTTCGTTGGCCGCGCCCGTCCCCTTGGGGATGACTCGCGGCCACGAGACCGAAAAACGGTAGGCGTTAAGCGACAGACTCTGCATCAGCGCGATGTCTTCAGCATAGCGGTGATAGTGGTCACACGCGACATCACCGTTGTGGTTGTCGCGCACCTTGCCGGGCGTATGCGACAGCCGCGTCCAGATGCACTCGCCGCGCCCGTCTTCCAGCGCCGCGCCTTCAATTTGATAGCTGGAGGTGGCGGCCCCCCAGTGGAATGAACTTGGAAACATGGTATTTTATCTCCCGTCTTTTTGCGGCTTATAAGTGGTATCTGGGAGCGCTCCCAGAATGTACGCTACAATCATGCCGTGTCTGTGCAAAATTGGCTAGGGAGGCTTGGAATGGCGTGGTTAATCCTCGATATGGGCAGCTCATCGGTGCGGGCGCTGCTGATGGACGACCGCGCTCGCCCGATTGAAGGCGCGACGGCCAGCCACCCGCATACCTTCGCCACCGGTCTCGACGGTCAAGCCACAGCCGACGCTGACGAACTGCGCGCCGCGCTGGAAGCCTGTATCGATTCGGTGATGGCGCACCCTTCGGCTGGAGAGATACGCGCTGTCGGGATGGCGACTTTTGTTGGTAATCTCGTCGGGCTGGACGCGGACGGCGCACCGGTCACGCCGGTTTACACCTACGCCGACACGCGCAGCGTATTCCATACCCAGTCGCTGGCCGCTGAAGTCGATGAAGCAGTGGTCATCCAGCGGACGGGCTGCCGCCTGCACAGCGCCTATCACCCGGCCAAACTGCGCTGGCTGGCGCGCACCCAGCCAGATACCGTTTCACGGGTTGCCCAGTGGTCAGACCTTGGGACGGCCTGTTACCGGCGCTGGTTTGGTCGCGCCGATGTGCCGTGCAGTTACTCGGTCGCGTCATGGAGCGGATTATTCGACCGCGAGTCGCGTACGTGGGATGTCGATTGGCTGGCGCGGCTGAATCTATCACCCGACCAGCTCCCGCCGCTGTCAGACTTCGACGCGGCGCAGCGCGGACTCGCCCGCGAGTATGCCTTGCGCTGGCCGACACTGGCGTATGTCCCGTGGTTTCTACCGGTCGGCGACGGCGCAGCCGCCAACCTCGGCTCCGGCGCGGTCGGGGACGGACAGACCGCGCTGACGCTTGGCACGACTGGCGCGCTGCGGACGACGGTCAACGGGGGCGCGACTCCAACCGTCCCCGTTGGGCTGTGGGGCTACCGCATCGACCGGGCGCGC
>JALONW010000052.1 GCA_025454725.1 Anaerolineae bacterium | reverse complement strand
GACTCGGTGTTTGCGGCCACCGATGTCCTGCCGATGCTGCTGGGGCTGTCGTATTATCTGTCCCTCAGCACCTCGACCGGTTGGGGCGACCTCCAGCGCGCCACCAACCCGGCATTCGGCGCGATGACGCGGGCGCTGTTCGATACCCACCCCGACGACCTGACCGCGCTCCTGCGTGACAGCCGCCAAGACCTCGTGCGGGTGCTGGATAACGTCATCATCATGCTGCGTGACCTGCGCGCCGCGCTGGTCAAGGATGAGCGCAGCACCATCGAGGCGGCCACCACGGGCGCAGCCGAGTCGTATGAGGGGTGGTATAACCGTCGTTTCCACTGGAAGTTTGACAGCCCAGAGAAGAAGCTGCCAGAAGCGCCGGGTATGATGAACATGTTCTTGGGCAATTCACTGGCAAACCGCCTGCGCGGGAAGAAAGATGAGGACGGCCAATCATGAGCGATTCACCATTCAGCGCGCTGTTGAACTTTGGGTTTATCCGCCAGACACGGCGCAACCACGGTTACGAACATGCCACCGCCCACATGCTGGCGCGCAAGGTCAAAAACCTGCGCGTCGCTGGAGTGAGCAGCCCGTTTGGGTTCATTTTGCTGCACAACGGCACGGCGGCGCAGGGTGAGAAAGCCGCTGAGGACGCGCTGGCCGCGCTCAAGGACGGCCAGAAGATGCTGGCCGTTCATCCCAATTGTGGGACCAACCTCGTCACCGCTGGCGTACTGACCACGCTGGTCGGGTGGTTGTTTTTGGGCGGGCGGCGCGCCAACAAGTCCAACCTCAACCGCGCCCTGTTGTTCATGATGCTGGCGGTCTACGCCTCCCAGCCGCTTGGGATGAAGGTTCAAGAACATGTCACCACCGCAGGCGACATGGGCGAGATGGAAATTGCCAACTTGCGCACCGACTCGGTGAGTTTTCCGCTGTGGGGTCGCAAACTTAACGTCTTAATCGTGCAAACCCGCAAGGCTTAGACCGTTATGCAGAATTCCCGTGAAGTCGCCCGGATGATGGCGCGTGCTGTGATGAGTGTGATGTTCCTCGGCAGCGGCATCTCGCTCATCTTTTGGCTGTTCGGCAACCGCGATACCGCCCTACAGGTCTGTCTTGGTTTCGGGGCAGTTGGGGTGGTGGTGCTGCTCATCGGCGGCTATTTCGTCGCCCGCGCCCGCACCACCGAAGTCTAATGCGTTTGTAAGTTTGGGAGTCACCGATTTTTACCACGTGTGTTTACGGGTGGCGTCATAGCCCTTATCCCCCGCCCTTTTCCATGAGTGAGAGGGGCTAGGGGTGGCGAGTAATCCCGAATCACCACTAAAACGCACCCTCTCATCACTCATCACTCCAAACTCACCCCTATTCTAGGGCTGGACCGTCAGCGCCATGGAGTCGAGGCGCAGGTTGCCCAGTTGGTTAGGATAGATGACCCGCAGCGAAATGGTCTGGGCGGTCCCCGTTAGGGTCATCATCGCCTGCACGCCGACAGGCAGCGTAAATTTCCCGGTTGGCAGTGGGATTGTCCACACATCTTGGCCGTCCGCGTTTGCGCCCGCTGTCGGCTCAATATAGCTGACAATCACGCGGATGCGCGTGTTGGCTGGGACTTTGTTTCCCCGCGCTTCATAGGCCAGTTCCAACATATCGCCTGCCATCAAACCGGTAGGCGTTATGTTTTGTGTGATGCGCCCACCCGTTGCCAGCCGCACTGAACAATTTCCGGTAAGCGCGTTGGTCGTCACGGTGGCGGTGTTGCACCAGCGCACCGCCTTTTTGAACGCCCAGCCGTCCGCTGTCCCGTTAGAATCCGCGTCGATTTCAAAGCCGCCGTTCAGCAGCAGATTTTCCGACTGCGGCGGCGCCAAGGTCGGCATTGGGAGCGGCGTTAAGGTCGGTAGGGCGGTCGGCTGACCGACACCCCCGTCCGACGAGACGCGGTAGTTGGCGACCGTGGCTGCCGCCTCGTTCAGCGAGCGCACGTTGTCCTCACTGTTGATGACGCCCAACGTCTTACCGCTGAAGGTCGCGTCGGGGTCTGACCACCACGCGATGGCGGGACAGATGCTGGGCTGGTACGAGGCCGGGCAGCGCGTCCCATTGGGATTGGTGCTGTAAGCCATGACCGTGACGAAATCGCCGTAGTCTCCCGCGCCGGTGGACGGGTCTTGGTAACCATAAGCGTAGGGGTGAATTGCGCCGCTCGCGTTGCTGCGGTCGTGTGCCTTGCCCATGTTGTGGCCGAGTTCGTGCGCCATAGTGATGTCGTTGATGCAGTGTGCTTCGGTGATGCTGAAGCCGGAAGTGGCGCTCAAAACGCCCGGCTGAAAGGCGATGCCGCAGTAGTTGCGGTCCTCGACCGGTGTCCCGGGCGTCAGGCTCACGAGGTCGGCTGCAAGGGTGTTGCGGAGCGTGTGCAGCTCGTCCATGAAGCCGTCACTCGTCCCTTGTAGACGGCTGAGGTCGCCCAGCCCTTGCTCGACGTATTCCGTCCGCACAATGCCGACCAGCCGAATCCTGAAATTGATGCCGCTGTTGGCATAAGTCAAATTGGTGAGCGTGACCGCCCCTTCAATCGCCAGCGCCGCGTTTTGGTCGCCGCCCAGCATGGCCGTCGCCGCCGGGGTATAGGCCGCCAGCAGGTCGATGGTCGTCCCGTCGTCAGCCCGTGTGCCGACGCTACGCTGGTAGGCCGCTGAGTCGGCCAGTTCGGCCTCGGATGGGGTGTAGATAACCGCATCGTCGAACGGCAGGCCGTCTGCGCCGTAGCGCCCGCGCCCGGCCTCAATCTCGCTGATGCGGACGACGCCTGCGCTAACCGTCTGGACGTAGTAGACCCGGCCCGGAACCAATACCCGTAAATCGAGCGACCCATCGGAGGCGCTGACGGCGACGGTCTGGCCGTAACGCACCCCATCGACTACGCCCGTCCAGACCCGGTTATGTCCAGCGCTGCGGGTGGAGTAATCGGCGAGGGCTAACCGTGCCGAGAGTGTTACATCGTCAAACAGGTTGAGCGAGAGCGCGCCATTTCGCAGGCCGCTTTCCAGTGCCACCGCGTCAAGTTGGGCGAGGCGTGTCCGTAGCGTGCCAACCTGTTCAGGCAGCGTGTAGGTGCTGCGCGCCGCCGTCATCTCGAACGGGGTAAAGACCGGCGCGGCGGGGACTTCTTGCCCCGGTTGGGCGCTTAGGGCTGCCCCCACCAATCCATACAGCAGGCCGACAATAGCGAACATCCAAAGGCGGTGGTGCATCGGTGTCTATCCCCCGTGTTAGGGCGTCGGCTGGCGTGACCCGACCAGCGAAACGTCGTCAAACCAAATCACACCCGCTGCACCGGGGGAGTTGAAGTGTGCGCTGACCACGATTCGGCGTGGTGTGCCGGTGAGAATTAGAGAGTCAGTCAGCAGGCCGTAGCCAGTCGTGCCAACCGGGGCGCGCAGGACGAGCCGCTGTTTGGGCTGACCGGTGTAGTGGACGATGACGCGCAGCGTCGCACCAGCTTGGGCGTTGACGGTGCGGGCGTACCCGGACAGTGTAATTAGGTCGCCCGCCGCAAGCCCGGTCAGGTCGGCGCGTTGGTTAAAGGCGGTCGTGCCAACCGAGCGCCCGACCAAGCGCAGCGCGCACCCGCCCGATTGGGTCGGGACCCCGCAGCGCTGCCCGGTATTGGCGCGGGGTTCGATGGGTGTCCAGAAGTCGGGTCTGCCGTCCCCGTCCGCGTCGATTTCAAAGCCGCCGTTGCTCAGCCGGTTTACGGGCGGGGTGGTCGGCGCGACGCGATAGTTGGCGACTACCGCGAGACTCGCGTTGACAGTGGCGACTTCCAACGTTGGGTCGGTCCCGGTCGCGCCCAGCAGACGACCGACCTCGGTCATAACGGTGGTCGGGCTGAAATAGCGCCCCTCGACCACGGCAAAGCCCCGGCTGGCGTCCGCGCCCGTCCAGACCGGCGCGTCGCCCGTGTAGATGGCGAACTGGCTCCCGGTGATGAGCAGCACGAGGTCGGCAGCGTAGGCGTCACGGGCGGGGTGCAGCTCGTCCATATAGCCGTCAGTCGTCCCCATCAGATTGTTCAGGTCGGCGTGGAAATCGACGTTAATCTGCTCTAGGTAGAACGTGAAACGCGCCCCGACCCAGCGGAGGCGCGTCTCGATTCCAGCGTTGGCAAAGCGTGTGTTGATTTCGCTGATGGTGCTGGACACCTGTGCATGGACTGCGGCGTCTGTGCCGCCCAGTTGGGCGCGCCCCAGCGGGGTATAGGCGATGAGGACATCCATCACCGAGCCATCATCGGCGGCACGAACCGGTGCAGCGCCCATCATCAGCGCGCATAGGCACAGTCCGACCCATACACGCTGTAGGAGGCGCATCAGTTGACGAAGCGGTACTTCAGCAGCGTCCAAAGTGCGATGGGTGCATCCGTCCATTTAATCTTCTTCCCCTCGGTCCATTCACGCCCGTTATAGCTGATGGGGACTTCATAGATGCGGATGCCTTTTTTCAAGACTTTGGCCGTGAATTCCGGCTCAAACTCGAAGCCACGGGCACGGATGGTCATGTCTTTGACGACATCGGCCATAAAGACCTTATAGCAGGTCTCCATATCGCTGAGGATGGCGTTGTAGAGGACGTTGGTCGCCAGTGTCAGCATCTTGTTGGCAACCATGTTCCAAAAGTTCATGGCCTTGCGCGGGCCGCCCAAGAAGCGCGAGCCGTAGACCACCTTGGTGATGCCTTCTTGCAGCGGGCGCAGAAGGATGGGGTACTCGCGAGGGTCGTACTCGAAGTCGGCGTCCTGAATCAAGAGGATGTCGCTGGTGGCCTGCCGGAATCCAGTAACCAGCGCCGCGCCTTTGCCCTGATTCTTGTCGTGGTAGATGATGCGGACGCCGGGGAGCGCCTCGGCTTCAAGCTTTGCCAAAACCTCGTGTGTGCCGTCGGTCGAGCCGTCGTCCACGATGATAATCTCATCGGCCAGCCCGACCGCCATCACGCGGCGCAGCACCGGCTCGATGCTACTGACCTCGTTGTAGCACGGGATGACCACCGTCAGCGTCAGGGTCTTGGGGGTGGCGCTGGCGGTCAGGTCCAGCGGGGTCGATTGCAGCATGGGCGCGAAATCTCCATAGAATGGGTGCGGAATGGGCGCATTATAGCATAAGCACCGCACAGGTGAGGGGTTGATGAGCGCGGCGGTGGGGCGGCGTCAGGTGTTTTTTGCGCGCCAAGCAGCATAAACTCCCAGCCCGATGAGCGCGCCGACCAGCGCCCAGACAGGCGTCCTTTCCAGCAGTGCCGCCAGCAGTTCCGGCGGGTAATCGGGGAAAGGATGGGCGTGACGGGCGTCTTTGAACCCCATCAGCAGGACGGTGGTGGTGCAGCCCAAGCCGCCGGTCAGCGCCCCGAAGCCCGCCCACGCCCCGGCAATCTGTCGCCCGACCCATTCACGCCCGGCGGTCACGCCGGTCAGCCAGTGAGCGAGTCCGAGGCCGGTCAGCGCCACGCCGATGAGTGACGCCAGCCACACCGGGTCATCCTCCGGCCCCGTCCACACCACCGCCACGATTCCGACGCCAATCAGCGCCCATCGCAGCGTCAGCGACCGCGTAGGCACACGCCAGCGCGGGGAGGTCATCGGGCGTCGCCGCAGTCGCACACCTCTGGGGCGGGCGCGTCGTCCTCTGGGATGAGGCCCAGTTCGGCCAAACAGCGTTTTACGGCGCAGATGGGCAGGCCGACCACGTTGGTATAGCACCCGTCGATGTGCGCGACTGGGCGGAAACCGGCGTGCTGGATGGCGTAGCCCCCGGCCTTGTCGAACGGGTCGCCGCTGGCAATGTAGGCGGCGATTTCGTCGTCGCTGTAGTCGCGCATGGTGACATGGGTTTGTACCCACTCGTGGGCGTCGCCGGTCTGGATGCTGCCGCTCATCCGGCGGCTGAAGCGCTCGACATAAACCGCCGTGCAGACGGTATGGGTTTGGCCGCGCAGCAGGCGCAGGGTCGCCGCCGCTTCTTCGGTATCGGCGGGTTTGCCCAAGATGTACGCGCCGTCCGGCGAGACGACGATGGTGTCGGCGGCGATGACCACGTAATCACCCGCAGAACCGTCAAGCTGCCCACCCAGCATCCGCCCGACGCCGCCCGCGAAGGCTTTTTGGGCGGCCATACGCTGGACGTAGGCGGTGGGAGTCTCGCCATGCTTGACCGACTCGTCAATGTCGGGCTTGTAAACGGTAAACGGCACCCCCAGCGCGCCGAACAACTCGCGGCGGCGGGGTGAGCTTGAGCCGAGGATAAAGGTCGTGTTCATGCGTGCTGCGTTACCCTTTCAGTGGGCGCAGGATTGCCCGCACCGGCGACCCACAGGCGAGGTCGAGTTTGAGGGGCAGCGCGACCAGCTCGTAATTCCCATCGGGAACACCGCGCAGGTTGAGCGTCTCTAGGTTGACCATCCCGGCGCGGAACAGGGCGTGGTGGCCGGGCAAATCGCGGCTGTCCAGTGCGTCCACCGACGGTGAGTCCAGTCCAATCAGGCGGCAGCCATGTGCGGCGAGATGTTCAATCAGCGCCGCGCTGGGGTAGGGGAATTCGTCCGGCCATTGGTCGTCCGGCAGGTCGCTGACGTGGCTGTGAATCAGCAGGCGTTTTACCCCGTCGAGGGTGCCGGGCGGGAAGTCCTCAACGGTCAGCGCGCCGTCACGCTTGCTGACCGTCACCACCCGCGCTGGCCCAATGTAGGCGTCCAGCGGCATGGCGGCAGGGTGGCTGCCGTCCGCTTCATAGTGATAGTAGGCGTCGGCGTGCGTGCCGGTGTGCGCGCTCAGGGTCAGCGTCATCAGGTTGACCGATGCGCCGTCGCTGATGCGGAGGGCGGCGCCGGCGGAATAATGCGCGTCGCCCGGCCAGACGGCCAGCGACGGTGAGACAGTGCGCGTGATGTCATAGAGGTCGGTCATAGTCCTACCAAAATCAGGTCGGCGGTGGTCGAAAACAGGTCGATGGTCAAGATGGGCGCGTCGGAGTCGGCAAAACCGACCGTCTCATACACCCCCGCCGAGACGCTGGTGTAGCGCACGTCATCGACGCGCTGGATGCGCCCGACCGTGCTGCGGAAGGTGATGCGGGCGCGCACGCCGTCCGGGATACGCAGTTCCAGCGCGCCGCTGCCCAGTTGCAGATTTAGGGTGGCGGCGCGTTGCAGGCCGCGCCCGTCGAGGCTGAGGGTGTGCCGCCCGTCGTTAAACTGCCCGTTTATTTGCGCGAAATCGGCGTTGAGCAGGCGCGAGGCGGTCACGTTGGTCTGACCGGTGGTCAGCGAGAGGCGCTGTCCCGGCTGGCTGGTCGGGCTGCTGAAGTCGAGTGCGAGGCTGCCCGCCGTGGTCGTCACGCTCACGCTGTCGAGCGCCAGCCCACCGAGGTCGAGGGTCGTGTTGGCGCGCCCGCTGTTGACCGTCAACATCAGCGGGGCGTCTGCGCCGAGGTTGACCTCCCAAACGTTGTCTCCCCCCGGCACAGATGAGTTGAGGTTGCCCTGTTGGACGGCAATTTGGGCGTCGTCAGCGGTGATGGTCGGCTGCCAGCGCGCGATGTTGGTGGTAATCGTCCCGCTGATGCCAGCCCCGCCGGGGCGGACGGTCATGGAAGGGGAGCAGGCGGTGGTGAAGGCCACTATGAGGATGAGCAGCCCCACATATCTTACGAAAGAGGGGTTCATCGGCAGTTTTTAACCTCTGGTCTATTTGGGCAAATCTACCCGGTGATTCTAACACGCCAGCCCACTGCTGTGCAGTCAGATGGGGTATCGCATCTTGCCGTCGCCCAATGATTGGGGTAACTTACCACCATCTACGACAACCGGAAGCCGATTCAATATGGACTTACAACAGCGAGTGGACGCCCTGCGCCAGACCGTGGCGCGTCTGGCGCAGATGACACCCCCGGATGCGGCAGCCTTAGCCGAAGCAGAGGCCAGCGCCCGCGCCCTGCTGGCGGAGGCCAAGCACACCGAACATGAGTCCGCCGTTCAAGCTCTGTTCGCCGACCCCAGCGCTGCGTGGGCTGGTGCGCCGGGCGCGTATCCGCATCGAGATTGCGGGCGATGAAGATGACATTGACGCGGCGCTGGACATCCTCGCGCAGGCGCTGGAGATTGACCACACCGACGCCGAGCTGATGCAGCTTTTAGAAACCGCCGGTCAGCGCAGTGGGCAAGCCGCCCAACGTGTCAATGATTTGTTCGCTCGCTATGGCGTCAAGCGCCGGGCGACCAGTACGCCGTCGTTCGACCTGCGCCAGACCGGGAGCGCCCCCCGCGCCACCCAGACTGTCCCCAGCACGCCGCCGTCCACCCCCAGCCCAGACGATGACCCCGCCGATGTACCCCCGCCGCCGCGCTTTGCGACCTCAGCAGGCTACCCCGCACCCGAATCGGGGCCACGCCCGCCTGCCGTGCGTAAGCCGGTCAGCCCGCTGATGCCCACCAGCGGTGACGCCGACCAATTGGTCTCGGAGCTGACTCAGTCGTACTACGCGGGCGAATACCAAGTCACCATCGAGACGGCCAACCGTCTGCTTCAGCTTCAGCCCACCAACGGGACGGCCATGGAGTACCGCCAGAAGGCAGAAGACAACCTGATTCGGGGTGTTGTCCCCGACCACCGCATCCCGTTCGATGCCCGCGTGCTGTACAACCGCGCCAAGTCCTTGGAGCGCGCTGGCAGCTACGATGAAGCGCAGCGCCTCTACCGTGAAGCGCGTGACCTTGCCGAGCGCAGTGGCATCCTAAGCTGGAAAGATGCCGAACAGGCGCTGTTGGACATCCAGCAGTTGGCGCTGGCACGGGAGTACATCAACGAGGGTGACCGCCTGTTTGCGGCGGACAACTGGGCGGACGCGCTGCGGAAGTATGAAGGCGCGCTCAAAATTATGCCCAACGACCCGCAGGCCGAGGAGCGCTACAACAACGCCGACGACATCCAGAAAAGCGCGCTTCAGGTCACGGCGCAGCTCGCCAGCATGTCTGGGGCGCTTAATGAGCAGGCCGGGCAGGTGCGCGCCATCCTGACCACGCTTTCGCGGCTGCGTCAGCTTCTGCCCAACAGCACCCGTGTCGCCAACCTCGCGGCGGACGCGCAGGCGCGAATGGCCGCGCTCAAGGCGCAGGTCTCTGACCAAGCCCAATCTGCCCTCAACCGCGCCGAGACCGCCGTCACACTGGATGAGCGCCTCGCACTGACGGGTGATGCCGTCAAACTGCTGGAAATTGGTTTGGAACTTGACCCCAGCGATGGGCGCATCGGTGAACTCAAGACCAGCGCCCAATCACAGACCACCGCTGCCCAGCGTGCCCGCCAGACCATTGACCGTTCGGCGGCGATGATTGCCCAAAACTATGACAACGACCTCGCGCAGGCGCGCACGCTGTTGGCGGATTTGCGCGATTTCTCGCAGGACGACCGCTACCGCGCCGTCGTCGGTGAACTGCTGGCGCGCTACATGGAACGCGCCGAATTCGCGCTGGAAGATGGCGATATGGTCGAAGCGGAGACGTGGCTGGCGGCCACCCGCGAAGAACCGTTCCGAATCTTGGGACGGCGTGCCGAAATCCACCGCCTTGAGTCGATTCTACGGCGCACTAAGCAGGGCAACCGCGTCCGGGTGGCTGCGCTGGTGGGCGGCATTATCGTTATCCTGCTGGCGACGGCTATTTTGACCAGCGGGGTGTGGATGCCCATCATCAACCCGCCGCCGCCGACCGAGACCCCGACTCCTACCACCACGCTGACGCCCAGCATCACACCGACGGCCAGCGATACGCCGACCCCCACCGCCACGCCGACGGCGACCGATACACCGACTGCGACAGCGACCGCGACCGATACGCCGACCAATACCCCTACGGCGACGGCCACCGATACACCGACCAATACGCCGACGCCGACCGATACCCCGACCGTGACGCCGACTCCGACCATCACCCCGACCCCAGCGGTGTTGTGCCGTGTCCTCATCACCAACCAGAGCGGCGCACGGGTCCGCAGCCGTCCATCGACCTCCGCGCCACAGACCGGCACACTCTCGTTTGCCCAACCGGGTAACGTAATTGAGCAGCAGCTAGGGCCGGATGACCAGCGTGTTTGGTACTTCATCCGCGCACAGGTGGAAGACGTCGAGGTTCAGGGCTGGGTGCGCGAGGACAACATCACCCAACAAGCGGGTGAGACCTGCCCGACGCTAACCCCTCCATAAAAATTGGCGTTGACCGCCTAACGATAAGCGCCTCACCTAATTGAAAGGTGAGGCGCTTATCGTTAGGGTGTGGGTTAATTTTTTATGAGCTAATACGCCTTGGGAGCAGGCCGGCAAGCCTATAACTACACCCAGAAAATGGTCATTCGACACGTTAGTGTAGGGGTGACGCTTGCGCGCCCGCCGATGAAACATCTAAAAACTGTACAACAAAAAAGCCCCCGGCACAACACGGGGGCTTTTGGGTTCGCGCTTTTTTTGTTTCGCGCACTCGTTCGCGGAGTTTTCGGGGGGAAGGTGTGCGGCGGGGCGTGTTACTTGCCCGCGCCAGCCAAATCGACGCGGATACCCGGCGACATCGTGGTGCAGACCACGAGGCGGCGCAGGTAGATGCCCTTGACGGCGCTGGGGCGCTGGGCGACCACCGCGTTGAGGACGGCGGTGGCGTTCTCCACCAACTGCTCAGGGGTGAAGCTGCCCTTGCCGATGGGGACGTGCAGATTCCCGGTCTTGTCGTTGCGGAACTCGACACGACCCGCCTTCAGCTCGTCCACGGCGCGCTGGATGTCACCGGCCTCGACGACCGTGCCAGCCTTGGGGTTAGGCATCAAACCACGGGGGCCGAGGACGCGGGCGATACGGCCCAGCTTCTTCATCATGGCCGGGGTCGCAAGGGCGGCGTCGAAATCCATCCAGCCCTCGTTGGCGATCCGGTTGATGATCTGGTCGTCAGCGATGATGTCTGCGCCTGCCGTCTCAGCGGCACGGGCGTCGTCACCTTCAGCGAAAATCAGCACGCGCACCTTCTTACCGAGGCCAGCCGGGAGCAGCACGGTGCTGCGGACCTGCTGGTCGCTGTGGCGCGGGTCGATCCCGAGGCGGAAGTGCAGCTCGACGGTCTCGTCGAACTTGCGCTTGGTCTTCTCATCCGTGACCATCTGCTTGATGGCGTTGATGGCCTCGGTGAGGGGGTAATACTGGTCGCGTTTCACCAGTTCGGCGGCTGCCGCGTATCTCTTGCCAGACATGGCTTGTATCTCCTGTGGTCGTAGCGGGGCATGAGTTTGCGCGCCCCTGCCACTATAAACGTGAAGTGATGAGGGATGAGAGATGAGTTTTGAGCTAAGAGTGGTGAGGACAAGGCATGTCCTGTTCGCACAATAGGGCGAAATTTATCCGCCTGTCTGTGCCACCCTCATCACTTAAAACTCATCACTCATCCCTTAAAAATTACAGATCGACTTCGACGCCCATTTGACGGGCGGTACCAGCGACCTGCTTGATGGCGGCCTCGATGTCGAGGGCGTTCATGTCGTCCTTCTTCTGCTCCGCGATGGCCTGAATCTGGGCGCGCGTCAGCTTGCCGATCTTCTGGGTCAGCGGGTTAGACGCACCCTTGGCCGTCCCCAATGCCCGGAGGATGAGGAACGAGGTCGGGGGCGACTTGAGGATGAACTTGAACGAGCCATCTTGGAAGATGGTGATCTCCGCGGGGATGATCTCGCCGATACGGTTGGCCGTGCGGGCGTTGTATTCCTTGACGAAGCCCATCAGGTTGACGCCGTGCTGCGCGAGCGCGGGGCCGACCGGGGGAGCCGGGGTCGCCTTGCCCGCGTTGAGCGCCAGCTTGACGATTGCTTTGACTTTCTTTGCCATGTGAACTGCCTCGGTTCTGTTGTGCGAACGAGTACGGGAACAACGGGTTTGGGGTGGATGTGGAGAAGCTCGTTAGAACTTCTCGACCTCCAAAAAGTCCACCTCGACGGGCGTTTCGCGCCCGAAGAAGCTGACCATGACACGGACTTTGTTTCTGTCCGGATAAATCTCGGAGACGAGGCCGGGGATGTCGTTGAACGGGCCGTTGATGATGCGGACCTTATCCCCGATCTTGAAGTTAACGCGCACAATCGGCTGGACCGATTCCATGCGCTGCATGATTTTCTGGACTTCTTCCTCTTCCAGCGGGGTAGGGTCGTCGCCCATCCCGACAAAGCCGGTCACGCCGCTGGTGTTGCGAACGACGTACCAACTGTCTTCGTCCATTTTCATCTCGACGAGGATGTAGCCGGGGAAGACGCGCTTCTCGACCTTCTTCTGCTTGCCGTCCTTGACCTCGATTTCCTCGGCGGTCGGGATCAGCACATCGAAGATACGGTCTTTCATGCCCATCGTCTGGATACGCTGGAAGATGGCCTGCTTGACCTTGTTTTCATGGCCGCTGTAGCAGTGAACGACGTACCAGCGGCGCTGGTCGTCACGGGTGATGAGGGGTTTCTCGCCGCCCGCGTTGAACACGCGCTCACTGAACGACTCGTCGGTGTCGATGGTGACCGGTTCTGGGTCGTAGTCCTGCTGGTCGGCCTGCTGTTTCTTGGTTTTTGCCATTTGCCTATGCCTTTATCTCTGGCTTCCTGCGCCCACGATAACGGCACAGCGACGCCTATGGCTTACTGAAGTTGCGTGCGCCTGCGACTGAGGATGAAGAACGTCAGGCCAGCCACAACCGCCCCGAACACGACGAACACGATAGGCTGGGCGAGACCGACAGCGAAAAGCTGCGAGAAGGCGAAGGCAATCGCGCCCAAGACGATGGCGGATGCAATCGTCACCAACAGCACGTTGCGGAACAGCACGACCACCTGTTCACGGGTCGGCCACGTCACCTTGTTCAGCTCGGCGCGCACGCCTTGGAAGTACTCACCGAGTCGGCCAAATAAGCCCTTGGGGGCGCTCTCCTCGGCCTCGATTTGGCGGCGGCCCGGCGTAGCGCGGCCCTTGCCAGTGGTGGCGAGGCTGGTGCTGTCCTGCGGTGCTGCCTCGGCTTCTGCGCCCGGCTTGATGGCGGGACGGCGGCGGCCTTGACGCGGGGTATCGCTTGCCATAGTCTTGCTCCTTAAAGGGTGGTCAGGAAGGGTGGGGAAGCCCGCGCCTTCTGGTTTTATGTCCTACAGAACGATAAGAAACACCGTCTTCTGCGAGAGGACGGTGTTTCAGCAGCTTTGACAGGGGCAGAGGGATTCGAACCCCCACTAACGGTTTTGGAGACCGCTGTGCTGCCATTGACACCATGCCCCTAGCGTTGTGTCCCGGCGAGCGCTACTTGGTCTCTTTGTAGACCACGTGGCGACGGACCAGCGGATCATATTTCTTGATCTCTAGCCGGTTGGGGTCATTGCGCCGGTTCTTGAAGGTGATGTACATGTGGCCGCTCTCCGAACTGCGGAGCTTGATCAGAGTGCGGTTGCCCTTGCTTTTCTTTGCCATGATGCGCCCTTAAAACACTGTTATCGTTACTCTTAGAGCGGGTAACGAAAGAGCCTTTGATGGGATTTGAACCCATGACCTTTCCCTTACCAAGGGAATGCTCTGCCCCTGAGCTACAAAGGCGTTCCTAGATATTGCTGGAAAGGGTGGTGAGGCCGTGGCAGGCATGTTCTCACTCACCGTTTTCCTGTGGGCCGAGCAGGACTCGAACCTGCGAAGCGGTTCCGCAGCTGATTTACAGTCAGCCCCCTTTGCCACTCGGGACATCGACCCATAATGTTGATGCAGTTGTTAAGCGTTGCGTCGCTCAGAGCCGCCAATGGGACTTGAACCCATAACCCCCTATTTACAAGATAGGTGCTCTGCCAATTGAGCTATGGCGGCAGTCACTTACCTTGCCACTATATCACAGGTGAGTTGTGAAATTCAAGCAGCAGTCAACGAGGGCAAATTTTACGGGTGACAGGGGGGGCTGTCAATGGTGAGAGTTGCGGATTCGCACAATTGGTTATCGGGGGCATGACGTATAATGGACGATTATGTATGGGTTGCACGCATAGGAGCGGACAAAAGATGACCCCGACCATCATTTTCTTTGTGCAGGGGGCGGCCATCGCGCTGATGTACCTCGCTATCCGTCGGGCGTGGTATCCGGTGCGGACGGTGGTCATCGGCGGGGTGCTGGTCAGCGCCGTGCTGATGACGCTGCGCCTCCTGACGACCGAGAACGCCGACCCCGGCCTGTCGGTGCTGATTGGCGTCCCTTTGGGTGCGTTGATTGGGCTGGCGGTGGCCGCCATCGCGTGGTACTTCGTCGCTCAGGAGCGCAGTAAATCCTAGCGCCCTTCACCCGGCACGGCTGACAGCACCTCGATTCCCGCCGCTTCCAACTGGGCGCGGCGGCGCAGGTAAGGGTCAGCCCAATCTACGAACAGGGCCAGCGCGACGCCCAATACCCCTGCTAGGGCAATCTGGATGACCGGCAGCAGGCGGTTGGTGATGGGCGCGGGGACCGGGGCGACCTGCGGCGTGTCCAACAGTTCGACCTGTGCGGCGGCTCCGCCGAGCTGGGGGAAAACCTCGCTGGAGGCCGATTGTAGGACTTCGACAGCCACAGCGACGATTAGCGTGAGCTGCGCTTCGTCGTCACCACTGAGGGTGATGCGCCCAGCGCTCTTATCGTTTTCCGCGCTGACCGAGAACGATCCCGGCGCGATTTCGATCTCATAAGCGGCCAAGCGCTGGCGCACCATCTCTTGGAAGCGGCTGCCACGCACCCAGTCGGTGAAGGCGTTGATGGTCAGCTCCGAGGCCAGCCACACGTCTTGGTAGTCGCCGTCACGGTCTGGGATGGCCTCCAACACCTGTGCGGCGGTATAGCCGATGGTGGCTGAATAGCGCCCGTCTGAGCCGGGTCGCGCTAGGAGTTGGGGAGCCAGCAGCGCGCCCGCCACGACCACGGGCAGCACGACGCAGTACCAGCGGCGCAGCAGGGTTTGGAAGAAGGCGGTCAGTTCCATGAGGGGTTTTACCTTGTTTGTGCCTCTCGTCGCACCGATTGTAGATGAGACCTGCCCCGCCCGTCCACGGTGTGAGAAATGACGTGCGCTATTAACCATCTTACAGTACACTAATCGTAGGTTTTGATTAGGGTAGGGGAACTGGCATGGCTGACCGCATAACTGACCAAAAAAGCGCGAAATCTCCAAAAGCGGGGCTGTTATTAGGTCAATCAGAGCCGCCAGCCCTGTTGTCCATCATGACGCCCCATGCCGTCGTCCAGATGCAGCGGACGATTGGCAACCGCGCCATGACTCAACTGCTTCAGCGTAAGGTGGCGACTCGTATCGTGACTCAGGTGGCGACGCGGATGGACGGCGTTACTTCACTAAGCGCGATTATCGGCGCGGATGACCTCTGGGCGCGTGGCTCGAAGGCGCAACCGGGTCAACCTACGCGCATTAAGCGCGTGGGATCGCCCATCAAGACGCGCTACGTTGGCGGCCACATGCTGAACCAAGACGTGGGCGGTGATGGAACATGGGACAATATGATTGTCCAGTCGCACACCAGCAACACCAACATGAACCTTCACGACAATATTATCAAAAGGTTGGGGACGCGGGCGCGCCAGCTTGAAGATGGCGGCACACCGCTTGAAAAGCAGCACGAGTACTGGGTAGAAGAGGATATTACCGTCAACCCGCCAATGCCGGGTGCTTATAATTTTCCCGGTGAGCAGTACGTTCCTGCGTCATTGGATGTAACGCTTACCCCGCGCAAAGAAAATAAGACCTCTGGCTTGGTTTCCCCATGGACAGGACACGGCGAGACCATTAACAACCCTTATCATGTCGTGAATGTGCCACCCTATCCAAGAAAACCCGGTATTCCGGTTAAAAGAGTCAACCTAAAAGCACTTCGACAAAAGAAGGCTCGTAAGTTGATTGGCAAACCTGCACGAACGCTGAACCCGTCCAAGCTAAGGTTAATTAAAGGCATTGGGCCAAAAACTGCCCTTAATATTTATAACCACATCAAGGGAACTAACCTTACATTAGCCAGTCTTGCTACTCAGAACCTCTCTGGTTTGGGATTTAAGACGCGTGACATTGCGCTGCTGATGTACGGCGGGCTGATCTAATTTTTTGGCGTTTTGTCATAACACACGGTGATCATTTCGACTCTTTAGCGGCGGGGGAAAGCCGCGTACAATACATCACCAGCGGAACAAACGACGGCGCGGGGGATCTGCCCGCGTCGTTTTTCACGTCACAAAAAAGGAGACGCCATGACCGCCCCTGTTGTTCGCACTCGTTTCGCCCCCAGCCCGACCGGCTCGCTGCACATTGGCGGCCTGCGGACGGCGCTGTGGGCGTGGCTGTTCGCCCGTCACCACGGCGGCAAGTTTATCCTCCGCATCGAGGACACCGACCAAAAACGTTTCGACCCCACCGCGCTGCAAACCCTGATGGAAGCCCTGCGCTGGATTGGCATTGACTGGGACGAGGGGCCAGAAGTCGGCGGGGAATACGGCCCTTACGTGCAGAGCGAACGCCTCGACCATTACCAGAAATGGGCGCAGTGGCTGGTAGACCATGACCACGCCTACCACTGCTACTGCTCATCGGAGCGCTTGGCGCAGGTGACGAAGGACAAGCAGGCGGCGGGGCTTCCCCCCGGCTATGACCGGCGCTGCCGGTTTGCCTCGCCAGAGGAACGTGAGCGCTTGGCCGCTGAGTGCGCCGCTGAAGGACGTAAGCCGGTCATCCGCCTGAAAATGCCGCTGGACGGCGAGACCCGCTTCACCGACCTTGTGCGCGGCGAAGTCGTGTTCGAGAACAAGGACGTTCAGGATGCGGTCATCCTCAAGGCTGACGGTTTCCCGACCTATCACCTCGCCGTCGTGATTGACGATCACTTGATGCAGATTAGCCACGTCACCCGCGCCATTGAGTGGCTGCCGTCTGCGCCTCTGCACGTCCGCCTGTGGCAGGCGTTCGGCTGGGAGATGCCGCAGTTCGCGCACCTGCCGGTGATGCTCAACCCCAACGGGCAGGGCAAGATGAGCAAGCGCAAGCCGCCGCGTGACGCCAAAGGCAACATCATCCCGGTGATGGTGCATGATTACATGAACGGCGGCTACCTGCCGGAGGCGCTGGCGATTGAGAAACTGGAATGGATCAACGGCGTCTACATTCGTGAGCAGATTACGCTAGACGACCTGACGGCGCGCCTGAAGAAGCCGCTGGAGGAAGCCGGTCTGACGGTGGATGAGGCGCGCCTGCGGAAGGTCGCGCCGATTGTCCAGACGCGCATCCGCACGCTCAACGACGTGGTGGCGATGGCAGGGTTCTTCTTCCACCCGGAATTTAAGCCGCCCACGCCCGAACAGGTCATCCAGAAGAAGATGGACGCCGCCAGCACCAAACGGGCGTTAGAGGTGTCGCTGGCGGTGGTCGAAAAGACCGAGCCGTTCACGTTGGATGGCCTTCACGCCGCCTTCAGTGAGCTGGGGCAAGAGCTTGGCCTGAGCAACTCGCAGATGTTCGGCGTGCTGCGTGTCGCCGTCACTGGCCAGACCGTCAGCACCCCCACCTTCGAGACGATGGAGATTCTGGGGCGGGAAGAAACGCTCGCCCGCCTACGTACGGTGATTGGGCTGCTCTAACCCCGACCTAACCGCACGCCACGCGCCTATCCTGCATATAATAGGGGGATAGGCGCGTTTTTCTTTATATTTCCCTCGCCAAAAGGATAAAAAACGATGAGACGTTATTTGATTGGGATTGTCATCGTCGCGGCGATTGTGCTGTTGACGGTTCTTTTGTTTAACCCCGGCGTCCCTGCGCCCCAGCCTACCCCGACGCCTAGCCCAGCCCCGGCGACTCTGACCCCGACCGACCCTCCGCCCGCCACCGCGACGCCGGAACCGACCACCGCCCCCGATGGGCTGTTCTTGGATGGGGTGGCGGTCTTGCAGGCCGACCCGACCAGTGGTGAGTTGGTCGCGCTGCCCAGCGAGGACGGCGACACCGACCGGCTTTATACTTACGATGGCAATCAGGTCATGTTCCGCGTGGCGATTGGCAACAACGGCACGGAGCAGCCGGTCGCTCGCTTGGTTATCGAGGACCAAGTGCTGGGCGAGGTGATTGTTGACCAGATTACCGAGGTCCCGCCGGTGACTGGGCTTGAAGTCAGCCTGACATGGGATACGCTCAACGCCGCATGGACGACCGACGAGACCCCCGGCATCGAACTGGCCGGGCAGCCGATGGGGGCGCGCACGTTCGTGGTGCAGTTGTTCGACGCGGGCGGTGTCGAGGTGGACAGCGCCTCGCGGGTGATTACCGTCCGCCCGCGCCCGGTTGTCCTCGTCCACGGCTGGCAGAGTAGCGCGGGCATCTGGGACGAATACGTCGGCTACTTGAGCACGATTTTCCCCGGTTGGCTCGGGCTGCCCGCCGATAACCTCTCCACCGGCGGTGCTCGTCCGTTTGAGGATGCGCGTTGGAACGCTGACCGCCTAAACGAATACATCGCGGCGCAGCAGGCCGCGACCGGCGCGCAGCATGTCGATATTGTCTCGCATTCGATGGGCGGCCTGATTTCACGCGCCTACCTCCACACCTACGACGCGCCCGTCGCCGCTGATGTGCGCCCAACCGTGCTGCGCCTCATCATGTTGGGGACGCCCAATCAGGGCAGCCCGTGCGCCAACATCGGCGCGCTGCTGCACCTATTTACCGGCGCGCTGGACGGCGCGTGGCACTTCACGCCCGAATATATCAGCGCGTTTAACCTGAGTGTCACCCAAACGCACGGCACACGCCTGACTGCGCTGGGCGGCACGGATATCTGGACCTGCGGCGCGACCGGCGACGGTGTTGTCCCGGTCGGCAGTGCGACCTCGTATGGGGCGGACAACTTGGCGGCGGCGCTGACCGCGCATATCCGTGGCGTCACGCTGTGGGAACTCTTGTTCGGCGCACGCGACTACGAGTACAGCGAGGTGCAGTTCAACGCCTTTGTGCTGCCCTATCTACTTGCCCCGTGGGAGATGACCAGCGCGCCCGCCCGCCCATTCCAAGCGCAGGCCGCGCCGCCCGAAGAAGCCGATGCGCCGCCAGTTACACAGCGCTATGCGATAACCATCCCGCCCGGCAGCCGTGCCGTCAACAGCATCATCGTCTACGGCGGTGAAGAAGTCGGGCTGGTGTTCGCTCCGGTTTCAGGGGTTTCTGCCACACTGCGCGACCGGCAGGGGAATGTTATCGCGTCGTTGAGCGAAACCGAGATGGAATCGCTGCCGCTGCCGGTTCTGCCATACCGTGATGCCGCGCCCGGCGTTTACAGCCTTGACCTGACCAATAACAGCCCAGAGACGACCACTGTCCACATGGCGGTGTTTGAGCTGGGTTTGGACAATGAGCTGATGGTGGAAGTCGAGGAAGATGACGACGGCGTGGTGCTGCTGGCGACCGTCACAGTCAACGGCAACATCCTCAGCGGCGCAGAAATTACCGTCCATGTCGGGGATGTCGAGGTCCCGGACGGCGAAAACCGCCTCCTCGCACAGGCGGCGGATACCGCAGGCTTCACCGACCGGGGTGGGGCGTACCGCCTGCCGCTTGACCTGCCGCCGGGGACGTATGCGGTGGCGGTGCAGGCGCGGGTCAACGGCTATACGCTGACCGAACAGCTTACCGTCACGATTCCAGAGGACGAAGCAGACGAAGATTAGAGGGTTTACATGTTCAGCGGCGGGGACTGTTCTCTCCGCCGCTGTATGATGGGTTGGTTTGAGGGTGAAAAGGTGTCGTATGCGGACAGTAATGGTCTTTTTAGCGGTGGCGCTGGCGGTGGTGGGGGTGGTTTGGGCGCAGGACGAGGGTGCGCCGGGAATCGGGGATGAGTTCTACCCGCTGCTGGGCAACGGCGGCTACGACGTGCAGCACTATACCATTGACCTCGACGTAAGCGACGATATGACCACGCTGGACGGTTTTGTGGTCATCGAGGCGGTGGCGACCCAAGACCTCGGCCAGTTTAACCTCGACTTTATCGGTATGACGGTCGAGTCGGTCACGGTGGACGGCGTAGAGGCCGCGTTTGAGCGCGACGACGCCGAACTGGTCATCACGCCTGCCGCGCCGCTGGAGTCTGGTGCGCTGTTTAGCACGAGGGTTGAGTATAACGGCGTCCCGGGACGCGATTCCGAGGGTGAGTCGATTAACTTCGACGGCGGCTGGTATGCCTACCGGGGCGGCGCGCTGGTCGCTTCGCAGCCGGACGGGTCGCGCCAGTGGTTTCCGTGCAACGACCACCCGCTGGACAAGGCCACCTTCAGCCTGAAAATCACGGTCGCCCCGACCTATCAAGTGGCCTCGAACGGTGAGTTTACGTCCATCTACGCTGAGGGCGACCGCCTGACCTATGAGTGGGAGATGCGCCAGCCGATGGCGACCTACCTCACCACCGTTAACATCCACACCTTTGACGTGCGGACGGATGAGTCGGCCAGCGGTATCCCCATCCGCAACTATTTCCCGGTTGATTTGGCGGATGAGGCCGAGGAAGTTTTCGCACGTCAAGCCGAGATGCTGGATTACTTCGAGGGCGTGTTCGGCCCCTATCCCTATGACTACTACGGCTCGGTCGTCGCCAACGTCCAGCTCGGTTTCGCGTTGGAGACCCAAACCATGTCGCTGTTTGGGCGCGACATCGTGACGACGGGCTGGGGCGGCATGGCTGAGAGCGTTATCGCGCATGAGCTGGCGCATCACTGGGTCGGCAACAGCGTCTCGCCTGCGACGTGGCGTGACCTGTGGTTGAGCGAGGGTTTCGCCTCGTATGCACAAATCTTGTGGGAGGAACACCTCAACGGGCGCGCCGCCGCCGATGAGATGGTCGAGGGCTTCTATGCCGAGATGGCAAACCCGATGATGGCCGCCAACCTCGAACGGCGGGGGGTGGCCGCGCCTGCCAACCCGACCCAAGACGCGCTGTTCAACAGCTCGGTCTATACCCGTGGCGCGCTGGCACTGCATGCGCTGCGCCTCCAGATGGGCGATGAGGCGTTCTTCACCTTCGTCCGCAAGTGGGTGAGCCTCTACACCTTCAGCACCGCCACCACCCAAGACCTCATTGACCTTGCGGTCGAGGTCAGCGGGGATGAGTCCATCCGTGACCTGATGGACGCTTGGCTGTACCAAGACCCGCTGCCCGACATCCCGCAGATGGGACTGTTCGGCACACAGAAGGATTGAGGGAGCGGTAGGCGGACAAACAACTTCCTCACCATTGTCTCATATCGGCGGTGGGTCATGACAAGCCGCCAGCGGGCAACATTTGTACAATATAGGGGCGGCCTTTGGTACAATGAAGACCAGTATTCTATACCCAGACCTGTCCTAATCTTTCCCGCACTTATGAGGAACGCGGCTGATGAGTGAAACAAGCCTGACCCCGGATGTCTCCATCCGCTTGGATGACCGCGTGCGTATCATGGCCGCGCTGGTCGCTGCCAGTAATTACCCCAACGACGTGCAGCGCATCCGCCCGCACGGGGCGCACCCGCACGCCAAGACCACCCGCAAGGCGGTCTCAGCGCTGAGTAATGAGCCTGCCGTGCAGCAGCTCCAAGCTCTGTTCGACGCCAAGACCCCGCTGGAGACCATCTTCACCCTCGCGCTGCACCTCAAGCCGGAATCGTATGAACCGGCGCGCCCGCTGCCCGGTTGGGCCCCTACCAACTGGGCGCAGAACGTCCGCGACTTCTCAAAGCGCGGGCATCTGGGCGTGTGGTTCACCAAGGAGCGCGGTGTGTGGGAGACTGCCCAGCGCCAGCTTGACCGCGTGTTCCAGAAGGTGGCCTTCAAGCCGCTGCTGGAGAAGTTCTTTGGCCCGGTCAGCGAGAAATTGGTGTTTACGCCTAATCTGCTGTACCCGAGCGAGCGCGAGATTATCCTGTCCTACGAGGGTGAACTCATCTGCATCGCGCCGCCGCCGCTGGCATGGGGTGATAACCCGCCGTGGGAGTACGACGACCCGTCGATGGTGTTCTACAGCTATAAATGTGCGTTGGGGGGCTTTGGCCGCTTGCTGCTCAACCGTCTTCTGGACGGCGCGCCCGATAAATTGGCCGAGGCCGCCCAAAGTGAGCTTCCGGTCAACGACCAGTTCCGCACCGCCTTCCCGACATGGCGTGAGCAGTTCACTGAATTGTTCTCGACCGCGCTGGTGGCTCTGTACCTTGAGGATTACGTTAGCGACCGCGAGTACCGGGCGTTCGTCCTGATTGAACAGCGTATGCGCGGCATGAACATCCTGCCGGGGACAGTCAGCGTGATGCGCCGTTTTCTTCAGGAGCGCGGCAACAAGTTCGACACCCTGTTGGACTTCCTGACCGTGTTCCCCAAGCAGCTCCGCGTTGCCAAGCGCATGGTCACGCTCTAATCCAATCCATTAACCCAAAAAAGCGCCCCTCAACGCATGAGGAGCGCTTTTTTTTATTCTTTAGACCCGCTTGCGGCGGATGATGACGCTCTGCGCCAGCCCGATACCGGCCAGCAG
>JALONW010000384.1 GCA_025454725.1 Anaerolineae bacterium | reverse complement strand
CCATCAGCCCAAACGCGACCAAAAACTGCGCGGCGAACAGCGCCCGGACACGCCCAATTCGCCAGCCGAGGCCGATTAGCACGAGGATGAGGCCGACACCCAGCGCCGACTGCCCGCCCAAAACAATATCGAGCATCGACAGCACGCCGTCGGGCGTGGACGGGATGCTGTTGATGTAGCCGGTAATTGCACCGCGCTGGATTTTGCTCAGCGCGCCGCTGATGCCAATCACCAGCCACGGGGTGAACACCACCAGCGCCAGCCCATACGCCCCAGCCAATTTCAGCAGGTCACGCGGCGACCTACGCCACACGACGAGGCCAATCAGCGCTTGGACGGCGATTAATACTGCCCCGATGTACAGCGAATAGGCGGTGAAGGCGACCGCGAGGCCGTAAGCGGCGGCACGCGGCCACGTCGGGCGGCGCAGCAGGCGGACGAACAGCCACAGCGTCAGCGCCGCGCCCAATAATAGGAAGCTGTAATGGCGGATGGACTGACCGTAGTACACGGTCTGCTCGAAGGTGGCGAATATCAGGCCCGCTGCCAGCGCGCCAAACACGCCGATTCCCTCCCTGCCCAACCGGATGACCAGCGCGCAGGTCAGCATCCCGGCGGCGATGGCGACGAAACTCAGCGCGATTTTGCTCTCACCCGCGATTGACCGCCACGCCTCAAGAGTCAAGAAATAGGCGGGAGGGTGATGGTTGGCCGCCAGCCGCGTGATGATGGTCGGGAAATCGGTCTGGATGACCCACAGATTCCACGCCTCATCCGACCAGAACGGCGCGCCCGCCGCCCCAATCAGCCGCATGGCCGCCGCGACCAGCAAAACGCCAACGGCAAGGGCGAGGTAGCGGCGGTTAATCGGCAAAGAAGCGCTCATAAACCATCTCTCCGACGCGGCGGCTGAAGGCGGCGCTGGCGTGCGAGTCATAGTGCGAGACGATGCGCTCATCCAGCGGCCACGCGGCGGCCTCGTCGGTCAGCTTAAGGACTTCGGTCACGCCCAGCGTGTTGAAATACTGCTCCACGCGATCTACATACGGGATGCTGCTAAAGGGGTCTACCATGTTCGGGAAGATCACCACGATCAAGCGCGCACCGGTAGCCTCGATGCTCTCAGTCAGGCGGGCGATTTCGGCCTGATGGATTTCCCAGATGTAGGGGTTGTCGTAGGCGGCGTAGTGATATTCCCATTCGCTGCGCCCATCGACCACATTGACGAACAGCCGGTCATAGACCGCCCGCCAGTAGATAAAACTGGCGAGGTACGATTCCTCAGCAATCGGCGGGATGGGCGGCGCGTCGTATTCCCACGGCATCCCGTTCGATTGGGCGGCGACCTCGATATCGTTGGGGAAATACTGCCAGATGACCACATCCGGCTCACGGTACGGATACGAGTCGAATCCGCGCTGCTGCGCCTCGGTCGCCTGACCCGCCCGTGCAATCTCGACCACCGCGTACTCGTCGCCGAGGCGGTCTTCCAGCACGTCGGTATAGCGGTCGTTTACGTCGTTAATCCCCCAGCCCTCGGTGAACGAGTCTCCGATGACGAAGACGGTCTGGCGGGCGGCCAGCTCCTCCGGCGTCCACTCGTCGTCACGGTAGCCGAAGCTGTTGCGCTCGATGTAACGTTCCGACCAGTTTTGACCGTGTAAGCCCAGTTCCATCCGGCTGTCTGCGTAGCCGTAGCGCAGGTACAGCTCCGCCCCGACCAGCAGCGCCACCACCATCACATACGAGATAATCAGCCCGCCCGCCACGCTCCGCACGCGCTTAAACCGTCGCTGGGCGGCCAGCGCGACCAGCAGCACGCCGACGAGGACAATCACGAGGATGACGGTGGTCAATGGGGACATACGGGTTAGGCTCCGGTCGAACGATTGGGACGGATAGGGTTGTTATTACCCATATTTTGGGCGAATTTTGGCAGTGATTCGGTATGACCTGTTAGCCCCCCATCCCCAGCCCTTCCCCCACAAGGAGGGAAGGGTGTTGCGGGCATGAGATTTTTGGCCGGAATGTTATCTATGCCCCTAACCTCTTAGATGCCTCGCACCTTTTCCCTCCATGTCTAACTGGATTCCCCTTCCCTCCTTGTGGGGGAAGGGGTTAGGGGATGGGGGGTTGCGCTACCCGCTACAGCGGCTTAATCGCCTCCCACGTCATGGCGTGGAGGGCGGCCTGCGCCAGCCGGACGGCGTTGGCGTAGTCGTCGCGGTGGAGGTAGGCGTGCGGGCTGTGGATGTAGCGCGCTGGGATGCTGATTGCGCCGGTCGGGACGCCCGCGTTGCCCTTGTGGATTGCGCCGCCGTCGGTGCCGCCGCCAAGTTGCGTCTTAAAGCCGTACGGGATGCCGTTGGCCTCCGCCGCCGACTTGAGCAGCGCGACCATCTGCGGGGCGGTCACCATGCTGCGGTCCATGAAGGTCAGCGCGGGACCCATGCCGAGGCGGGTGGTCGGGTTGAGGTCACGCGGGTCGTGGCTGTCGGGGTCGGCCAGCGGGTTGGGCAGGTCGTGGGCGGTGGTGCATTCCAAGACGAGCGCCGCGTCCGGGTTGAGTGCTTTGACCGCCACCTGTGCGCCGCGCAGACCGATTTCTTCCTGCACGGTGAACGCCGCGAGAATGTCGCACGGGTACTCGCCCCCGCGCAAAATATCCACCAACACCGAACACCCGGCGCGGTCATCCAGCGATTTGCCGCGGATGATGCTGTCACCGATGGGCATATACGTGCTGTCGAACGCGATGCGGTCGCCGCGCTTGACCTTGCCGCTGACCTCATCTTTCCCCGCGCCGATGTCGATGCGCAGGTTGGTCATCTTGACGACGGCTTGCTCACGGTTCTTGTGAATGGGCGTCCACAGGATGACGCCGGGGAGCTGTTTCTCGCCGACCTTGACGCGCAGGCCGGGCAAAATCCGGTCGTCGATGCCACCGACCGCCGTAAATTTGAGCAGGCCGTCACCGTCCCAACCCGTGACCATGAAACCGACCTCATCCATGTGGGCGGCCAGCATCACGCGGGGGCGGTTCGCGCCGTCTGTGCCGCGCTTGAGGGCGGTAATCGTCCCCATCGGGTCAATCTTCACATCCTCGACGTGTCCCTCAATCGCCTTGAGGATGACGCGCCGGACGGCTTCTTCGTTGCCGGAAACGCCGATGGCCTCGGACAGCTCTTGCAGATATTCCATGGTCATGATGGTTACGCCTCCGCCTTCAGCTCGTCCCACGCCAGCGCGGGCATAAAGTCATCGTCAAGGCTGGCGATGAACAGCGCCAGCAGCCGCCCGGTACGCTCGATGTCGCGGATGTCCGCCGTCTCGACCGGGCTGTGCATATTCCGCAGCGGCAGGCTAAACAGCGCCGTCGGGATGCCGTTGCGCGAAATCTGAATCGCCCATGCGTCGGTGCCGGTGTGACCGGCCAGCGCCTCATCTTGAATTTTGATGTCATAGCGCTTGGCGGTTTCGCGCAGTTTCTCGGTCAGCTTGGGGTGCAAATTCGGGCCAATCGCCAGCACCGGGCCAGCGCCCATGTCGTCGCCTTCGATGCCGGGCTGCTTGGCGAAACCGACATCCAGCGCAATCGCAATATCGGGGCCGATGCGCTCGGCGGCGGTCGATGCACCGTACAGCCCGGTCTCTTCCTGCACCGTGCCGACCGCATACACGTCCCAAGCGTGGTGCATCTTGCTCAGTTCGTTCAGGCAGACCGTCAAAATGGCGACGCAGGCGCGGTCATCCATCGCTTTGGCCGCGACCTTATGCCCCATCAGTTCAATCATCGGCACATCGACCGTCACCGGGTCGCCGATGCGCACCCACTTTTCGACCTCATCAGCGGGCAGGCCGACATCGACAATCAGCTCGTCCCATGTGGGATATTTTTGGCGTTGGGCCTCGGTCAGCAGGTGCGGCGGGACGGCGGCTACCACGCCGGGGAACTGTTTGCCTTTGCGCCCATGCACCATGACCGTCTGCGAGAGCATGACCCGATTATCGACGCCGCTGATGCGCGTGACGTAGATGAAGCCGTCCACGATGTCGCGCACC
>JALONW010000051.1 GCA_025454725.1 Anaerolineae bacterium | reverse complement strand
GGGGCGGCTGATGCCGGTGGCGGCGGCGGTGGTGCGGACGATGGCGCTGCATACTGACCGGATGCGCGCCGCACTCGTGCCAGAAATGCTGGCGACCGACTTAGCCGATTATCTGGTTAAAAAGGGGATGCCGTTTCGTGAGGCGCACCACGTCGCCGGGCGGGCGGTGCGCTTGGCGCGTGAGCTGGGTATCCCGTTCGATGCGCTGACGCTCGACCACCTGCAAGAGATGTCCGGCCTGTTCGCCGAGGACGTGCGCGATGTCTTCAGCTACGAAGCGTCAGCAGCGGCACGGCGGGCGGATGGCGGGACAGCGCCGGAGGCGGTGCGTCGTCAGATTGAGCAGGCGAAGGCGTTACTCTAAGGGATAACAAAAAAAGCGCGCCAGCCGAGTTTATATCCGGCTGGCGCGCTTTTTTATTGGATATTTATTCGCCGGGGTATTTGATGCCCCACTGACCGCGCAGCGTGTCCATCACGCGAGCGATGGCGAGGGTGTCGTCGTGCGGCATCCCCGGCGACTCGACCAGACCCTCGCGCAGGCAGCGGTGGACTTCAATGGCTTGGTAGTGCAAGCCGGTTTCTTCCAGCGGGATATGGTGCGAGGTGGTGGTATCACCGACCTCAGTGATATAAGTCGTACCCTCGTGGAAGCGCTCTTGGACGCGGGCGCGGCCTTTCGTTCCCAACAGCGATGCTTCGTTATAGGTCTGGGTGCGGACGGCGCTGGTCAGGACAGCCATCGCGCCAGACGGGTAGCCGAGGATATAGCCCGACTGTTCATCCACGCCGGTCGCGCCGATATCGGCGTAGCCAGAGATGTGGGTGGGCATGCCCAAATAACGCACAGCGAAGGCAAGAACGTATACGCCGACATCGAGCAGTGCGCCGCCGCCCAATACCGGGTCAAACAGGCGGCTGGTGGGGTCGAAGCTGGTGCGGAAGCCGAAATTGGCCTGCACCATGCGGATTTCGCCGAGGCCACCGTGCTGGACGAACTCGTAGAGCGCCTTGTGCATGGGCAGGAAGCGCGTCCACATGGCTTCCATCAGGAAGACATTTTTTTTCTGGGCGAGGTCAACCAGCTCCTGCGCCTGCTTGCCGTTGAGCATAAACGGCTTTTCGCACAGGACGGCTTTACCCGCATTCAAGCAGTCTTTGACATTCTGATAGTGGAGGTTGTTGGGCGTGCCGATGTAGACCACATCGACATCGGGGTCTTCCGCGAGGCTCTTATAGTTGGTGTGGCGGTTGGCAATCTCAAATTCGTCGGCGAAGGCGTTGGCGCTCTCAGTGCTGCGCGAGCCGACGGCGGTCAGTACGGCGTCTGGGACATGGTTTTTCATGTCTTGGGCAAACTGGCGGGAGATACGCCCGGTCGCCATGATGCCCCAGCGGAAGGTTTTCGGTGTGGTCATCGGTCTGGAACCCCTTTTCGTGTGGATGTATATTTCGGCGTGTCTTTCAATCCGTGCCTAGTGTACCCTGTCGTGTGCCTAAAATCACCCATGCTGTGAGCGGATGTGCGCCGCTTGTGCAACCCGCCACAAGGTGATTGTGAGAGTTGACGAACTTGTGTAAATAGTCACGAGTTTGTTGACAGCTTACAAAAGGCGGGATAGTCTTATGGGTAGATTGCGACGAAAAAGAGAAGAAACGTCTCATGTCAAATCCACGTCCGGCCACCAACATTATCCTCCTTAGCCTTGTACTCGTACTCATTATTGAGAACGAGCTTTAAGCGCTGGGGTAGTGCGGCAGAGACGCAGACGGTCAAACGGATGCAACGAAAAGCCCCCTCAGCAGGGGGCTTTTTAGTTTATAGGCTAGGAAAGAGGGTTAAGCATGAAATTAGGCGAGTGGATTTGGCGTAATGGTGAATGGGTCAAATGGGACGAAGCGACCGTACACGTCTCGGCGCACGCGCTGCACTACGGTTCAAGCGTGTTTGAGGGCATCCGCGCCTATCAGACCGAGAAGGGGACGGCCATCCTGCGCCTGAAGCCTCACACCCAGCGGTTGATTAACTCGTGCAAGATTGCGCGGATTGGGCTGGAGCTGACTGCGGAAGACCTCGACACCGCCATCATCGAGACAGTGCGCCGCAACGGTCACCCCGCCTGTTACATCCGTCCGTTGACCTTTCGCAGCACCGGGCCGGCCTTTGGTCTGAACGCCCGCAGCAACAAGGTCGAGACCATCATCATGACATGGGAGTGGGGCGCATATCTCGGTGATGACGGCCTGAAAAACGGCATCGACGCGCAGATTTCCAGCTACCGCCGCATGATCCCGATGCCGATGGGCAAAATCGGCGGGCAGTACATCAACAGCTCGATCATCAGCATGGAAGCCACCGATAACGGCTTCACTGAGGGTATCGCGCTGGACATCAACGGTCATGTCAGCGAGGGCGCGGGTGAAAACATTTTCGTCGTCCACAACAACGTGCTGTATACGCCGGGCGCTGGTTCGTCGATTTTGCTGGGTGTCACCCGCGACGCGGTCATCCAGTTGGCGGCGGACATGGGGCTTGAGGTGCGCTTCGAGACTATCGCCCGCGAGATGCTGTATATCGCTGAAGAGGTGTTCATGACTGGCACAGCGGCAGAGATTACCCCCATCCGGTCCGTAGACCGGGTAAAGGTAGGGGCGGGTAAGCCGGGGCCGATTACCCAGCGACTGCAAGACGCATTTTTCGCCATCACGTCTGGCCGTGCCGAGGATAAGCACGGTTGGCTGACCTACGTTTAGTCGGGTAAGCAGTTAGGGCGCAATCGCCCAATCTTAGAGGAGCCTAGGCCCATTATGCAGCTCACCGGTGCGGAAATCTTGTTGGAATGTCTCATCCGCGAGGGTGTCGAGGTCATGTTCGGGTATCCGGGCGGGGCAATCCTGCCGACCTACGACGCTATGGCGAAATATCCCCAGTTGAAGCATGTCTTGGTGCGCCACGAACAAGGCGCATCGCACATGGCGGACGGTTATGCGCGGGCCAGCGGGCGGGTGGGTGTTTGTATCGCTACCAGCGGCCCCGGCGCGACCAACCTCGTGACCGGGTTGGCGACGGCGATGATGGACTCGGTGGGGATTGTGGCGATTACCGGTCAGGTGGCGCGGGGTTCCATCGGGACGGACGCCTTCCAAGAGACCGACGTGACCGGCGTCACGCTGCCGGTGACCAAGCACAATTACCTCGTGATGAGCGCTGCTGAAATCCCGTATGTGGTGCATGAGGCGTTCTATATCGCCAAGAGTGGGCGTCCGGGTCCGGTGCTAATCGACGTGCCGAAAGATGTGCAGACCGAGAAGGCAGAGTTTAACGTCGAGAATTACCCGCCGCGCCTTAAGCTGCCGGGCTATCAAGTCCCCAAGGGTGCGAGCGACGAGGAACTGCAAGCGGCGGTTGAACTCATTCGCCAAGCCAAGAAGCCGATCATCTTGGCGGGACATGGCATCATGATGAGCGGCGCGGTGCAGGAACTTCGTGAGCTGTCAGAGGTGAGCGGTATCCCCGTCACGCTGACGCTGCTGGGCAAGGGCGCGATGCCTGAAAGTCATCCGCTGTGTCTGGGGATGATGGGGATGCACGGCCACGCGGCCTGCAACAACGCCATCCAAGACGCCGACCTGATTATCGCTCTCGGTATGCGCTTCGATGACCGTGTGACCGGCAACCTCAAGACTTACGCCCCGCACAGCAAGAAAATCCACGTCGAAATCGACGCCTCTGAAATCAATAAAAACGTGAAAGTCGATGTCGGTATCAACGGCGACCTGCGGACGGTCTTGGGGCAGCTCCTGCCGATGGCTCCCCACAAAAGCCATGCGGAATGGATGAATCAAATCCGCGACTGGCAGGAGGATTCCAGCGAGCGTGAAATTCTCAACCATTATTCGGGCGAAGGGCTTCTTGGCGCGCAGGTGATTAACGACCTGTGGCGCTGCACCGACGGCAACGCCATTACGGTCAGCGATGTGGGGCAGCACCAGATGTTGGAGGCGCAGTACTACCCACATCAGCGCCCGCAGACCATGCTGACCAGCGGTGGTCTCGGCACGATGGGTTTCGGTTTCCCGGCGGCGATTGGTGCGAAGTTCGCCAAGCCGGACGAAGAAGTTTGGGCGGTGGTCGGTGACGGCGGTTTCCAGATGACGCTGGCTGAACTGGCGACGGCGCGGCAGGAAAACGTCGATGTCAAGATAGCCATCCTCAACAACAGCTTCCTTGGCATGGTGCGCCAGTGGCAGGAATTCTTCTACGATGAGCGTTACCAGTCTACGCCGATGGTCAATCCTGATTTCTGCAAGCTGGCCGAAGCCTACAGTATCCCGTCGATGCGTGTCACGCGCCGCGATGAAATCGAAGAAGCCGTGGCCTATGCGCGCAGTATCAAGGGGCCAGTGCTGATTGAGTTCGTCATCTTGGCCGAAGAGATTGTGTACCCGATGGTGCCTGCTGGAAACGACCTGAACAACATGATACGCCGTCCGAAGCCGGGGGAGAATCAATCATGAACGCGCCACAGAGCTCTAAAAAGCATATTATCGCCGCGCTGGTCGAGAACAAGCCGGGCGTCCTCAACCGGGTGGTCAGCTTGTTCCGCCGCCGCAACTTCAACGTGGACAGCTTGACGGTTGGCCGCACGCACAAGGCGCACATCAGCCGCGTGACGATGGTCATCGATGGCGCACGCCTCAACCCGCGCCAGATGGCCGCCAATTTGTATAAATTGGTGAACGTGGTCGATGTCAAGGTCATCAGCGAGGGGCTGCACGTCGAACGCGACCTCGCGCTGGTCAAGGTGCGGACGGACGACGTGGAGAGTTACAACACGGTCGCTGAACTGTGCGAGCGCTACCCGGCGCGCATCATCGACATGGGGCCAGAGGTGGCCATTGTCGAAATCACGGCGCGCACCGAGCTGGTCGAGGAGTTTATCGAAAAGCTCAAGCCGGTGGGCATCATCGAGATTGTCCGCACGGGCGTGATTGCGATGGGGCGCGGCAAGCGCATCCAAGACACCGAGTATGAGCCGCAGGTGTTCGAGAATGGCCAGACGGCCACAGTCGAGCGCTTCAGCGTTTAAGGACAGGCATGAGTTTTGGGTGATGAGTGATGAGGTAGGTTTGCAGATACGCGCCCGGTTTGCCGCTGGAGGCTTAAGCCCCCAGCTAGAGAAAAAGCAGCCAAGCCCACTAAAGGGGCTGTTTTTGACTAAAGCTAACCTCGTTTCGGCGTACAAGCGACGGGAAGCATTTAGGCAAATGTTCACCGGTTTCTCATCACTCATCGCTACCCACTCATCACTTTTATAGAGGGTTTGACCGCCGAAAATCTCCAAACTTCACAAGGGAAAATCGGCGTTTGACGGATTACCGTGTACGACCACAACACTTTGCGTTTCAACAGGGGACAAATACCATCATGGCGACCATGTATTACGAGAAAAGCGCTGACCTCGACCTGCTCAAGGGCAAAACGATTGCCGTGATTGGGTACGGCAGCCAAGGCCACGCCCACGCGCTGAACGCCCGCGACAGCGGCATTAACGTGGTGGTTGGTTTGCATGAGGGCAGTAAGAGTCGTGCGAAGGCTGAGGCCGACGGCCTGAAGGTCTTCACGCCCGGTGAGGCCACGGCGCAGGCCGATGTGGTGATGATTGTCGCGCCGGACACCGTGCAGGCCGACCTGTACGCGGCGGAGATTGCGCCGAATCTGAAGGCGGGCGCGATGCTGATGTTCGCCCATGGTTTCAACATCCATTTCGGGACGATTGTGCCGCCCGCCAATATCGATGTGACGATGGTCGCTCCTAAGTCACCCGGCCACCGGGTGCGCGAGGTCTACACCGAGGGCGGCGGCGTGCCGGGGTTGATTGCTGTGCATCAGGACGCGACCGGCAACGCCAAGGCGCTGGCGCTGGCCTACGCGAAGGCCATCGGCTGCACCCGCGCTGGCGTGATTGAGACTACCTTCAAGGAAGAGACCGAGACCGACCTGTTCGGTGAGCAGGCGGTACTCTGCGGCGGCGCGACCGCGCTCATCCGCGCTGGGTTTGAGACGCTGGTCAAGGCCGGTTACCAGCCTGAAGTGGCCTATTTCGAGTGCTTGCACGAGCTGAAGCTGATTGTGGACCTGCTGTATGAAGGCGGCCTGAGCTATATGTGGTACTCGGTCAGCGATACGGCAGAGTACGGCGGTTACGTGGTCGGTGACAAAATCGAAGAGCTGATTAAAGAAGAGATGGCCGGTGTCCTCCAGCGCATCCAGAGCGGCGAATTCGCCCGCGCTTGGATTGCTGAAAACAAGGAAGGTCGCCCCAACTTCACTCCGCGCCGCCGCCAAGACCACAACCTGCTGCTGGAGCAGGTCGGTACTGACCTGCGCGAGATGATGACTTTCCTTAACGCCAAGCGCATCAAGCAGGAGGCCTAGAGCGTATGACTGACGGCGCAGGCGTAAGCCAGCGGTTGCCGGACGGCGGAAAGGAGGGGTCTATGGCTGAAGATGGCCTTAGCGCGCTTAGACCTCAAACCAACCTTTCTGACTGTGTGACCTTTAACAGGAGACAATAGGCCATGTCATCACAACCCAGCAACCGCGTCCTGATTTTCGATACCACCCTGCGCGACGGCGAGCAATCGCCCGGCGCGACGCTGACCAGCGCCGAGAAGCTGGAGATTGCCCGCCAGCTTGCCCGGCTGGGGGTAGACATCATCGAGGCGGGCTTCCCTGCGGCGTCCCCTGACGACCTCGCGGCGGTGCAGCGCATCGCCCGCGAGGTTGGCACGCCCGATGGCCCGGTCATCACCGGCCTCGCCCGCGCCCGTGAGCATGACATCCGTGTGTGCTGGGAAGGCGTCAAAGATGCCGCCAAGCCGCGCATCCACACGTTTTTGGGTATCAGCGATTACCACCTTGACTTCATCACCAAGACGACCAAGCAGGAAGCGCTCAAGATTATCCGTGACGCGGTGACGCTGGCGAAAAGCCTGTGCGATGATGTCGAGTTCAGCCCGATGGACGCTGGGCGTGCCGACCCGGCCTTCTTGGTCGAAGTATGTGCGGCAGCAGTCGAGTGCGGCGCGACGACGCTCAACATCCCCGACACGGTGGGCTACGTTATGCCGCAGGAGTGGTACGAGCTGATGCACAGCCTCATCCATGAGACTCCGGGCGCTGGCCCCGACAGCGGTGTTGTCTGGTCGGTTCACTGCCACGACGACCTCGGACTGGCGACGGCCAATACGCTGGCCGGGGTGATGGCTGGGGCGCGTCAGGTCGAGGTGACGATTAACGGCATCGGTGAGCGCGCTGGCAATACCAGCCTCGAAGAAGTCGTGATGTCACTGGCGACTCGCCCGCAGTATTACCACCTGACGACTGGCATCAACACCCGCGAGATTACCAAGACCTCGCGCATGGTCTCGAACTATACCGGGATGCCCGTCCAACCGAACAAGGCGATTGTCGGCGCGAATGCGTTCGCCCACGAGTCGGGCATCCACCAAGACGGGATGCTGAAGAATGCGCAGACCTTCGAGATTATGACACCCGACACGGTTGGCCTGAATGAGAGCCGTTTGGTGTTGGGCAAACACAGTGGTCGTCACGCGCTCAAGGCGCGTCTGCTGGAATTGGGCTACCCAGTCGAGGGTGAGCAGCTCAATCATGTGTTTGCGCGCTTCAAGGCATTGGCCGACGCCAAAAAGGTCGTGACCGATGCCGACCTTGAGGCACTGGTCGCTGATGAAACCAACAAGCCTCAGGAAATCTTTAAGCTGGTAGACTGCCAAATCACATGTGGGACGATGGGGATGCCGACCGCCACGCTCAAGGTGCGCGACCCCGATGGCGTCGAACACATCCACGCGGCGGTGGGGACGGGGCCGGTCGATGCGGCCTTCCGCGCCATCGACAGCATCGTCAAAGTCCCCAATACGCTGGTCGAGTATGCCGTCCACGCGGTGACGGCGGGTATCGACGCGCTGGGTGAGGTTACGGTGCGGATTAGCTCTGTGGATGATAAGCGCACGTTCGGCGGTTACGGCGCAGAACCCGACATTGTGGTCGCCAGCATTAAGGCGTATATGGCGGCCATCAACCGGATGCTGGCGGCGCAGGGTTACGGCGATGTGAAGCCTGAAGGCGAGGCTGCGACGGTCGGCATCAGCGGGGACTAGGAAAAAGTGGCGAGAGCTGAGTATTGAGTGATGAGATAAGACCTCGCGTAGGTGCCTAGTCCACTAGAAGGAACTACTGTCTCATGACACGATGGTTGTATGCAGTGGTCGAATTATTCGACGTGAAGGCACAGGTCACTGTCTTGATGTCCGACGGTGAACATGCAGTGACGGCGGTCAAAGACCACGACACGATGTACCAAGTAATTGCCCAGATGGGCGCAGAAGGGTGGGAGCTGGCACTGACCGAGCAATCGACCGATACCAAACTCCTCACAGAAAAAACTCGCACGGTTGTAAGGCGGCTTTGGCTAAAGAAGCCGCTTCAAGGATGATGTAGGTAAGAGAGACCCATGAGCGCACAAACCCTGTTTGAAAAGGTATGGAATTCGCACCTTGTCCGCCCGCAGACGCCGGACACCCCGGCAGTGCTGTACATCGACCTGCACCTTGTCCACGAGGTCACATCACCGCAGGCTTTCACGGTTCTGCGGGAGCGCGGCCTGAAAGTTCGCCGCCCCGATAGAACCATCGGCACGATGGACCACAGCACCCCGACCACCCCTCGCGGCCTCGACGGGTTAATCCCTGTCACAGACGTGCAGGCGGCGGCGCAGTTGGATGTGATGACCAAGAATTGCCAAGATTTCGGCATCCCGCTGTATAAGCTGGGGACGGAAAATCAGGGCATCGTTCACGTGATTGGGCCGGAGCAAGGTTTTACCCAGCCGGGGATGACCATCGTGTGCGGCGACAGCCACACCAGCACGCACGGCGCGTTCGGCGCGCTGGCATTCGGTATCGGGACGAGCGAGGTCGCACACGTCCTCGCCACCCAGACGCTGCTCCAAAACCAGCCCCAGACGATGGAAGTCCGTGTTAACGGTAGTCTCCATTCGGGCGTGACGGCTAAGGACATCATCCTCGCTATTATCGCCAAGATTGGTGTCGGCGGCGGGACGGGTTATGTGCTGGAATACACCGGCTCGGCTATCCGTGCTCTGAGCATGGAAGGCCGGATGACCATCTGCAATATGAGCATCGAAGGCGGCGCGCGGGCGGGCATGATTGCGCCCGACGAGACGACCTTCCAGTACGTCGCGGGTAAGCCGTATGCGCCGAAGGGCGCGGACTGGGACGCGGCGGTCGCCAACTGGCGCACGCTGCCGACCGATGAAGGCGCGACCTACGACACGTTGGTCGAATTGAACGCCGATGACCTCGTGCCGATGATTACCTACGGGACGAACCCCGGCATGGGCATGAAAATCACAGACCTTGTGCCAGACCCCGACAAGCTGACCGATTACAGCGCCAAGGTGGCGCTCGATAAGGCGCTGACCTACATGGGTTTGCAGCCGAACCAATCACTGCTGGGCAAGAAGGTTGATGTCGTGTTCATTGGTAGCTGCACCAACAGCCGCATCGGTGACCTGCGCGAGGCGGCCAAGTTCATCGAAGGCCGCAAGGTGGCCGACGGCGTGCGCGTGATGGTCGTACCGGGGTCGCAGCGCGTGAAGGCGCAAGCCGAGGCTGAGGGGCTTGACCGCATCTTCCGCGAGGCGGGTGCAGAGTGGCGCGAGGCGGGCTGCTCGATGTGCATCGCCATGAACGGCGACCAGCTCGCGCCGGGGCAGTATGCCGTCAGCACCAGCAACCGGAATTTTGAGGGGCGTCAGGGCAAGGGTGGGCGTACCTTCCTCGCCAGCCCGCTGACCGCCGCCGCGACCGCTATCGCTGGCGTGGTTACCGACCCTCGCACGGTTTAAGGCAGTGATGGGTTGAAAGAGATGAGTGATGAGCTGAGATTTTCTGCGGCTCATCACTCGACCTTGTGGAAAACAACTAGGGGCGCTGCGCGCTGTGCCCTTTGGTAAAAAGCCGTCCTTTTTGTTCTAGGCGGCAGTGATATTCAGACGTAACGAGGGGACTCATGGAACCGATTAAGGCTTTTAGCGGCAGCGTCGTGGCGCTGCCGATCAATGACATCGACACCGACCAGATTATCCCGGCGCGCTACCTCAAGGTGACGGATAAGGCTGGTCTGGGCGCGGCGGCCTTCACCGATTGGCGCTACAACGCCGACGGCAGCCCTAAGCTGGAATTTCCGCTGAACCAAGAACAGTACAAGGGTGCGACGGTGCTGGTGGCTGGTCACAACTTTGGATGCGGCTCATCGCGTGAACATGCGCCTTGGGCGCTGATGGGTACGGGGCTGAAGGCCGTCGTCAGCACCTATTTCGCCGATATCTTCAAGGGCAATGCGCTCAAGAATGGGCTGCTTCCCATCGTTGTCGATGAAGACACCCAGAAACAGCTCATCTCGCTGTCGCAGGAAGACCCAACCACGCAGGTCACGATTGACCTCGAATCGCAGACGCTGACGCTCCCTGACGGTCGGGCGGTCAAGTTCCCGGTTGACCCGTTCAGCCGCTACTGCCTGCTCAACGGGGTGGATCAGCTCGGTTTCCTGCTAAACCTAGACGATGAGACGCTGGCTTATGAGGAAAAATACCCGGCGCGAGTCAACACCACGGCTTAACCGTATACAAGGGGACGATATGACCGGGCAAGTCGCAATCTACGATACGACCCTGCGAGACGGCACGCAGCGCGAGGGAATTTCGCTGTCGGTGGCCGATAAGCTGAAGGTGACGCGCCTGTTGGATGAGCTGGGCGTGGCCTATATCGAGGGCGGCTGGCCGGGTTCTAACCCTAAGGATGCGGCGTACTTCGAGGCGGTGCGCGATATACCGCTCAAGCACGCCAAAATCGCCGCGTTCGGTTCGACCTGCCGCAAAAACAGCGCTCCAGAGACCGATGAAAACATCAAGGCGCTAGTGGATGCGCAAACGCCGGTCGTAACCGTGGTCGGCAAGACTTCGATGTTGCATGTGACTGAGGTCTTGCAGACCACGCCGGAAGAAAACCTGCGGATGATTCGCGAGAGCGTGGCGTATCTCAAGTCGCTGGGTAAAGAGGTCATCTACGACGCCGAACACTTCTTCGACGGCCTAAAGCTCGACCTCGAATACGCGATGGATACCCTGCGTGCCGCTTTTGACGGCGGCGCCGATGTGATTGTGCTGTGTGACACCAACGGTGGTTCGCTGCCGTGGGAGGTCGCGCAGTACGTCCGTGCGGCGTATGAGGCGTTCCCCACCGCCCAGTTTGGCATCCACACACACAACGACGGTGAATTGGCGGTTGCTAATTCGCTGGCGGCGGTGCAGGCGGGCGCGATTCAGGTGCAAGGGACGGTTAACGGGTATGGGGAGCGCTGTGGTAATGCCAACCTGTGCAGCATCATCCCCGACCTTGAGCTGAAGATGGGCTATTCGTGTGTGCCGACTGGCGCGCTGCGGACGTTGGCGCACCTCAGCCGGACGGTGGCGGAAATCTGTAACCTCGCGCCGGACAATCACCTCGCCTATGTGGGGCGGTCAGCGTTCGCGCACAAAGGTGGGATTCACGTCGCGGCCATTCGGCGCAATGTGGACAGTTATCAGCATATTGACCCGGCGCTGGTCGGGAACGAGATGCGCGTGCTGGTCAGCGACCTGAGCGGACGCGGTAATCTGCTCAGCAAGGCTGAGGAGTTCAAGCTCGACATCAATGACGCGGCGGCATCGCGCGTGCTGGACGAAATCAAGCAACTTGAAAACGTCGGTTATGTGTTCGAGGGGGCGGAGGCGTCGGTGGCGATTCGGCTGCACCGACACAGTTCCAGCTATCAGCCGCTTTTCACGCTAATTGACTTTACGGTCATCGTCGAGGAGCGCCGCGGGCGCGGCAGCCTGAGCGAAGCGATGGTCAAAATTGACATTGGCGGAGACGTAGTTCATACGGCGGCGGAAGGCAACGGCCCCGTCAATGCGCTCGACCTCGCGCTGAGGAAAGCGCTCATCCCGGTCTATCCGGAGGTGCGCGATTTCCAGTTGGCCGATTATAAGGTCCGTATCCTCGACGGCATGAACGGCACGGGCGCGGTCACGCGGGTTCTCATCGACACCCAGAATCATCAGCACCGTTGGAGTACGGTCGGGGCGGGGACGAACATCATCCAAGCCAGTTGGTTGGCACTGCTGGACAGTGTGGAGTATGGTGTGTTGATGGCGCGCCAGCGCCAAACCAGCCGGGTTAGCGAGGGATAGAAAAATGGTCGATAAGGTCAATCTTGCCGATAAATTTTCGCTGTTCAGCGACCAGTGGAGCCCCAAAATCGTCGGTGAAGTTGATGACTACGACGTGAAGCTGGCGAAAATCGAAGGCGAGTTTGTGTGGCACGCCCACGACAACGAAGACGAGATGTTCCTCGTCATCTCCGGCCAGTTGGTCATGCGTTTCCGTGACCGCAGTGTGACGGTTAACCCCGGTGAGTTTATCGTCGTCCCCAAAGGCGTGGAGCATAACCCGCTTGCGCCGGTTGAGACACAGATTGTATTGTTTGAGCGTAAGACCGTCGCGCACACGGGTGATGTCATCACCGAGCGCACGGTGAAAGAATTTCAGCGGATTTAACCACCAAAGCGAGACACGATGAAAGCCAATATCATGCTGCTGCCGGGTGACGGCATCGGCCCAGAAATTTTGACGGCAGCGGTACAGGTGCTGGATAAAGTCGCCAGCAAATACGGCCACGAATTCGCCTACAACGAGCAGCTCATCGGCGGGATTGCTATCGATAAGACCGGTAATCCGCTGCCGGAGGAGACCCTGCGCGCCGGTGAGCAGTCCGACGCGATTTTGTTGGCGTCGGTGGGCGGCCCCAAGTGGTCAGACCCGTCTGCGCCGGTGCGCCCCGAACAGGGCTTGCTCAAAATTCGCGGGCATTTTGGCCTGTTCGCCAACCTGCGACCGGTCAAGACCTATCCGGCGCTGGCTCAGCACGTCCCGCTGCGCCCCGACCTGCTGGAAGGCGTCGATATGCTGATTGTGCGTGAGCTGACCGGCGGCTTGTATTTCGGGGAGCGCAAAGAGCAGGGCGACGGCGCGGACAGTTACGACACGATGTACTACAGCGTGCCGGAAGTCGAGCGGGTGGCGCACGTCGCGTTTAAGGCTGCTCAGAAGCGCCGTGGCAAGCTGACGTCGGTCGATAAGGCCAATGTCTTAGCGTCAATGCGGCTGTGGCGTCGGACGGTGGTTAAGGTCGCTGAGGATTACGCCGATGTCGAGCTAGACCATGTATTGGTCGATGCCTGCGCGATGTACCTGATGACCCGCCCTGCCAGCTTTGACGTGATTGTGGCCGAAAACATGTTCGGTGACATCTTGAGCGATGAGGCGTCGGTGCTGGCTGGGTCGCTGGGGATGCTGCCGAGCGCGTCGCTGGGGTCGGGGACGTTTGGGCTGTATGAACCCGTCCACGGCAGCGCGCCGGACATCGCGGGGAAGGGTATCGCCAACCCGATTGGTCAGTTCCTCAGCGCGGCGATGATGCTGCGCCACAGCCTAAACCTAGAAACCGAAGCGTCAGCGGTCGAGGCGGCAGTAGATGCTGTGCTGGATGACGGCGCACGCACGGCGGACATCGCAGTCAAGGGTGGCGCGACGGTCGGGACGGCAGAATTTACACAGGCGGTCATCGCCAAGCTGTAACCATCTGTGTGCGTGTCACGACATACGCCCTATATAAGACACCCCATTTGGCTATCTGACCAAATGGGGTGTCTTTCTTTGTGCAATCTGCTGAGACATAAGTATACGTTTTCTTGACAATCCTCGGTCATCTCGCTACAGTCCGTGGGGTGAAATAACGCTAAATTTTGGTTCTTACTGAGGGATGTTTTTCATGGCGACAATGAAGGAAGTGGCGGAGCGGGCGGGCGTGTCGGTGGCGACCGTATCAAGGGTGATTAACCGTTCTGGGTATGTGCGGCTTGAGCTTCAAGAGAAGGTCGAACAGGCCATGCGTGATATGCGCTACCGTCCGAGCGCGCTGGCGCGCAGTCTGCGCCGTCAAGAGACGTTGACGGTCGGTCTGCTGCTGCCTCAGCTTGACCAACCGTTCTTCAGCCGGTTGGCATATACGGTGGTGCAGGCGCTGTTCGATAAAGACTATCAGACGTTGGTGTGCAGCTCGGAAGAAGACCAGCAGCACGAACACGTCAGCGTCGATATGCTGATTCGTCAGCGGGTGGACGGGGTAATTGCGACGCCCATGCGCAGCACCTCGTTGACCTCGGCCACCGCCAAATTGCGATTCTCAGCCCGCCGGACGACGCCGCCTCGGTGATGGAGCGCATGGCCGGGGCGATGGAGGTGTTCGAGCCGCGTGGTATCCGTCCGCGTGTGCTGACGGTAGGGGAGGACGAGCGCGGCGATTACTACGAGCGTGGTTACACCCTCGCCAAGCAGTTGTTCAGCGGCGGTGAGCGCCCGACGGCGGTGTTTGCGCTGATGGATGTAATGGCGGTCGGTGTGCTGCGGGCGGCGGTCGAGGCTGGGTTGCGCGTGCCGGATGACGTGAGCGTGATTGGGTTCGATGACATCCCGCTGGCGCGGCACAGGTAGCAGTCGATATTCTGCTGGCGCAGATGGGCGACCGTGAGCGTGCGCCGCAAATCCGCGTTTTACCGACCCAGTTGGTCGTGCGGGAGTCGACGACTGCTGTGGGGTGATGATTTTCAGTTGCAATCAGACGACAGATGCGGCACACTCTGACGCTTGCGGACGGGTTTTGGCGGTTGGCGGGGAATAATGGCGCAGATTTTTATCAGTTACCGGCGCAAAAATTGGCCGTTTACACAGCCTTTAGTCAAAGACCTGCGGGCGAGGCTGGAAGCTAAGGTATATATCGACCTCGACAGTATCGACAATGTGGAATTTGAACGCTCTATCTTGCCCAACCTACGCCAAAGCGATGTGGTGCTGTTAATTGTCTCTGAACACACGTTTGACGCAGCGCGCATTCATCGGGATGATGACTGGGTACGGCGTGAAATCCGTGAGGCGATGAGCCATAATATCCCGATTATTTTGGTGTCAGTAGAAGGTCTTTTGCCATCTTCAGACTTGCCGAAAGAGCTTCAAGCGTTGGGGCGCTACCAAGCGGTCAAATTTTACCCAGAGGTTTATGATGCCTGTCTGAACCGGTTGGTAGAGTTTGTCGCTAAGGCTATTCCGGCGATTAAGGTGCGCGAAACGCTGCCGCCAGTTACCCAAACCCAGCCCGTGCCGAGGCCCAAACCGGGGCCAGAGCTATCGTTTATGTCGATGCTGTTGGGGATAGGTTCTGTGAGTATATTGGCGGCTGTTTTGTTCTTTATAGTACAGAGTATGACTCAGACTATAATCACTCCCCTCTTTGAGCCGACCCGCGCCGTGCTAGTTGACCCAGACAGGCCGACGGCGACGATAACCAAAGCAGCCAGCGATACTCCGTCCGCGCCGACGCCGAATGCCACAGAACTCGAACAGACCATCGAAGCCGATATGGGGCAAATTCAAGTCGAGGCCACCCAGACATGGGCTGGGTTCCAGACATCTACGGCCACTTTGTGGACTCCCGTCCCGACAATCGATGTGCGGGCGACGGCTGAAGTGCGTTTGGCCCAGACCATTACCCAAACATGGATTGAGGGTTGGACGAACACGCCGACACTGTCCCCAACCCTTAATGCCACACAAATTATTGAGACACTGGAAGCAATAGGCGTGACGCGCAACGATGACTGGACGCCGGTTGAGCGTGAGGTTGACGGCGTGGTAATGGTACTGGTTCCCGCCGGGTGTTTTATGATGGGCAGCACAATAGGTGATAGCGATGAACGCCCTGTCCATGAGACCTGCATTGAAAAACCGTTTTGGCTGGATAAAACCGAAGTGACTCAAGCGCAATTTGCGGCCAACGGCGGAATGAAGGCAAACAGCAATGCGTTTAACGGCGATAACCGTCCAGTTGAACAGATCACGTGGTTTGAAGCCGAGGCTTATTGCCGTGAGCAGCGGGGTGGACGTCTGCCAACCGAGGCCGAATGGGAGTTTGCCGCACGTGGGCCGGATGGTTTGGTCTATCCATGGGGATATGAGTTTATCGCGGAGAATGTGGTTTATAGCCAGAACTCTAACAGACAAACGGCTGAAGTGGGCAGCCGACCGGGTGGCGAAAGTTGGGTGGGTGCGTTAGATTTGTCTGGCAATGTGTGGGAATGGGTGA